>JBDGQF010000472.1:0-5053 GCA_042219255.1 Halobacterium sp.
GGGCCGTCGGCGTTCCCGGGCGACGTCGCTCCCACGCCACAATTTATGCCCCGCGTCCGCGTGGGCACCAACGATGACCGATGGACACGTACTCGACGGCGTGACGGTGCTCGACCTGAGCACGTTCGTCACGGGCGGGTTTTGCTCGCTGATGCTCGCGAACCAGGGCGCGGACGTCATCAAGGTCGAGCGGCCCGGCGTCGGCGACGACAACCGCCACTCGGGGCCGCCGTTCGTGGACGGCGAGTCACCGTACTTCTGGACGGTGAACTACGACAAGCGCAGCATCGAGTTGAACCTCAAGAAGCCGGAGGGTCTCGCGGCGCTGTACGACCTCGCGGAGGAGGCGGACGTCTTCATCCAGAACTACCGGCCGGGAACCGCGGAGAAACTCGGCGTCGGCTACGACGACATCCAGGACGTGAACGACGAAATCGTCTACTGCGCGATTTCGGCGTTCGGCCAGACCGGCCCGTGGAGCCAGCGTCCGGGCTACGACCTGCTCGTCCAGGGGATGAGCGGTATCATGTCCGTCACGGGCGAACCGGACGGCGAGCCAGTGAAAGTCGGCCTGCCCCAGACCGACCTCATCACGGCGATGTGGTCGGCGTTCGGCATCATGGGCGCGCTCTACCGCCGCGAGCGCACCGGCGAGGGCGAGTACGTCGAACTCGGGATGCTGGACGCCGCGCTCCCGTGGCTCACGAAGCAGGCCGGGAAGTCGTTCGTCGGCGAGGAACCCGAGCGCATGGGCACGAAAGACCCCGTGCTGGCGCCCTACCAGACGTTCGAGACGGCCGACGGCCACATCAACGTCGCGTGCCTCAACCAGAAACTCTGGAAGCTGCTCTGTGACGCCATCGACCGGCCGGAACTCGCGGAGGACGACCGCTTCGAGACGAACGCCGACCGCGTCGAACACATGGACGAACTCGAAGCGGAACTGGAAGCCGAGTTACGCGAGCGCACGACCGACGAGTGGATGGACGTGCTCGTGGAGGACGCCGGCATCCCCGCCGGCCCAGTCTACGACGTCGAGGACGCCCTCCACAACGAGCAGACCGAGGCCCGCGGCGTCCTCACGGAGATGGAGGCGCGCGGGAAGACGATTCCCGTCATCGAACACCCCCTGAACTACGAGCACAGCGAGAGCGGGTTCGAGTCGCCGCCGCCCGCGCTCGGCGAACACAACCGCGAGGTGTTCGCCGACCTCGGCTACACCGACGAGGAAATCGAGGCGCTGGAAGACGCGGGCGTGTTCGGCGACGACTGACCCGCTCACGGGCGCTACTCTCTGATTCAGTTCGACTGACACCTCCTGTTGACGGAAAGTCTTGGTACCGTCAGCGAGCACCGACGGTGTCCTGCCACAGGGCCAACCGTTAAGAGGGAGTCGCGTGACGATTGGGTGTATGCTAGACGGGTACGAGATGCACGACCTGACACAGCCGTGGTGTGCGGACACTCCGGCGTGGCCGACGTACGACAACCCGAAAGTCTGGTACGAGAAGTCACTGGACACGGAGAAGGTCAACGGCCAGAAAATCGAGTTCATGAACCACACCGGCACGCACCTCGACGGCGAGAAGCACTTCGTCGCACACGGCCGGGACATCGAGAGCATGCCGCTGGACGAACTGGTCAGTGACGCCGTCGTCGCGGACATCTCCGACAAGGTCGGCGACTACGACGTCTACACGCCGGAGATGATTGAGGACGTCGTGGACGTCCAGGAGGGCGACATCCTCTTCATCCACACGGGCTACCAGAAGTACGCGTGGCACCGCGAGGAAGCCGACCCGCACAAGTTCTTCTGCAAGCACCCCGGTCCGAACCAGGAGTTCGCGGACTGGTGCAAGGAGAAAGACCTGAACTACCTGATTCTGGACTGCGGGAGCGCCGACCACCCGATGAACACCGTCGTGCGGGACGTCCGTCCGGAACTCGCCGCGGAGGCCCGCGAGCACTTCGGCGTCGACGACCTGGACGAAGTGTTCCCGCCGGAGGGCTACCAGCTCATGCACACCGAGCTGTTCCCGGAGGGCATCGTGCACGTGGAGAACGCGCAGGTGCCTGAGCACCTCCTGAACGAGCGCTGCCAGATTGGGACGTTCCCGTGGCGGTTCCGGGGCGGCGAGTCCTCCGTGTCGCGCGTCGTCGCGTTCACCGAAGAATAAGTCCGCGACCGGCTCTTTTCAGTCGTCGTCGACCGATTCGTCGGTCCCGTGTCCGGCGACCGGTTCGCCGACCGGCCCTTGCGCCATCTCGCCGACGTCCTCGGGGAGCACGGCGTTCAGCACGAGCGCGGTGACGCCGCCGACGATGATGCCGGAGGTCGCGAGAATCTGGACGTCGTCCGGCAGCTGGGAGAGTGCGTCCGAGCGCCACTCGACGCCGACGCCGAGCACGAGCGACGTCGCGATGATGGTGAGGTTGCGGCGGTTGAGGTCGGCGCCGCGCGCGATGATGCGGAGGCCGATTGAGATAATCATCCCGAAGAGGACGATGGCGGCGCCGCCGAGAACGGGGTTCGGCATCGCGGCGACGACTTCGGCGACCTTCGGCACGAGGCCGAGGACGACCAGGAACGCGCCCGCGATTGCGACGACGAACCGGCTCGCGACGCCGGTGAACGAGACGAGGCCGACGTTCTGACTGAACGACGTGTTCGGGAACGCGTTGAACACGGCGGCGAACGCGGACATCACGCCGTCCGCGACGAGGCCGCCCTTCGTCTCGTCGCTCGTCGGTTCGCGGCCGACAGCTTCCGTCGTCCCAGAGATGTCACCGATGGTCTCCATCGCAGTGATGACGTACGCGAACCCGACGAGGACGATGGCGCTGGGCTCGAACGAGAGCCCGTACTTCAGCGGCGTGGGGACGGAGAACCACGCCGCGCTAGCGACCCCGGAGAGGTCGAGCAGGCCCAGCGGGACGGCGGCGAGGTAGCCGACGACCACGGCGACGAGCACGGCCGACGAACGCAGGAACCCGGAGAAGAACTGGTTGACGACGAGCGCGACGACGAGCACGAGCGCGGCGAGGCCGAGGTTCGTGAGGCTCCCGAACGAGTCAGTCCCCGGGACGCCCGCGGAGTACTGTATGGCGATGGGGATGAGCGTGAGGCCGACGAGCATCACGACGATGCCGGTGACCAGGGGCGGGAAGAAGTTCTCCACCTCGTCGAAGAAGTAGCCGATGACGATTTCGACGGGTGCGGCGACGATGACGGCGCCGAAGATGGCGGCGAGGCCGAACTGGCTGCCGATGTCGATGAGCGGCGCGACGAAGATTGCGCTGGTGCCCATGACGATTGGGAGGCGCGCGCCCACCGGCCCGACCGGGTACGCCTGCACGATTGTGGCGACGCCTGCGACGAGCAGCGCCATCTGGACGATGAACGCGGTGTCGCTGCCGTCGAGGCCGATGGCGCCGGCGATGATGATGGGGAGCGCCACCGTCGACAGGAACATCGCGAGCAAGTGCTGGATGCCGAGCGGAATCGCTTCGTCCAGCGACGGGTCGTCGTCGATGCCGTAGTCGACGAGTGCTGTCCCACCGTCCGAGCGTTCCTGTTGGTTGGTATCGCGACCCATACTCAACTCATTATAGCCTTCCAACATAAATCTAGCAACAACATTTACTGGTTCTTCCGCCTCGAAGGAAGGCCGGACGCGCATCGGCCGGCCGAACACCTAACTCCCCGCGCGTCGAGGCTGTGGTATGCCACCGATGGACGCAGTCGTGCTCGACGAGTGGGGCGGCGACCTGACAGTCCAGTCCGTCGACGTCCCGGAACCGGACGCGGGCGAGGTCCGCGTGGACGTCCGCGCGTGCGGCGTCACGCGCACCATCGAGAACGCCGTACAGGGCGGCCTCAGCGACGACCCGGCGCTCACGCCGCGGATACCTGGCCACGAGTTCGCTGGCGTCGTCAACGCGGTCGGCGACGGCGTGACGAGCGTCGCGGTGGGCGACCGCGTGCTGTCGTACTTCTACCTGACGTGCGGCGAGTGCGACCGGTGCCGGCGCGGCGATACGAACCAGTGCACGGAGTTCGAGGGGTGGTTCGGCGTGCAGCGCGACGGCGCGTACGCCGAATCCACGGTGATTCCGGCGTCGAACGTCCTACCCTTGCCGGACGGGGCGTCGTTCGCGGACGGCGCGGTCGCGGCGGACGGCCTCGCCACGCCGCTGCACGTCTGCGAACGCACGGGCGTGCGCGACGACGACACCGTGCTCGTCGTGGGCGCGGCGGGCCGCATCGGCGTCCACCTCTCGAAACTCGCGGCGCTGCGCGGGGCGCGCGTCCTCGCGGCGGACGTCACGGACGACCGACTCGCGCACGTCGACGACGTGACGCCTGATGCGGTGACGCCGGTGGACGCGCGCGGCGACGACTTCACCGAGCGCGTCATGGACGCGACGCCGTACGGCGACGGCCCCACCGTCGTCGTGGACACAGTCGGCGACGTGGACACGCTCCGTGACGCTTGGGACGCGCTGGCGATGGGCGGCGACGTCGTCTCGCTGACCACGCACCACGAGCGCTCGTTCGCACCGCTGCTGAAGGAGTTCGTCATGAACGAAGCCACGCTGCAGGGGTCGCGGTTCGCGACGAAAGACGAGGTCGTGCGCGCCGCGCGCCTGCTCGCCGACGACCGCATCGAAGTCGACGTCCCGCGCCGCGTCGGCCTCGACGACGTCCCGGACGTCCACGAAAAACTGCGCACCGGCGAGACGTTCGGCACCACGATTCTACAGCCCTGACCGGCCACAGTCGCACCGCGAGTGCCGCCAGTCAGGCTATCTGTTCCCCGTTCAGGTAGAGGTCGCGTTCGACCGGCACCGAAAGCGACGCGTGGGCGGGGCAGTGTGCCTCCGCGGTCTCGACGAGGTCGATGATTTCGCGCTCCGTGGCGGGACTCTCGATGCGCGTGGCCTGCCGGAGCGCGCCGTCGAACCCCGGGTCGACGTCGTCGATGCCGAGCACGCCGCGCGGGTCGACGTCGCCCTCGACTTCGACGTTCACGTCGTCGAGTTCGACGCCGGT
>JBDGQF010000360.1:0-5052 GCA_042219255.1 Halobacterium sp.
CCGACGGCGAGGACGGCGACGAGCATGAGGGTGAAGTAGCGTGGGGCTTCGTCGCGGAGTTCGGCGTCGAACAGCGAGAGGACGAAGAGGACGGCGAGGATTTTAACGAGGAGGAACGGCCAGGCGTCGCCCGTGATTTGGATGATGGAGGCGGGGAGGAGGTCTTTGGTGATGTCGACGACGGCGGCGTTGAGGGGGTGTTTGGGGACGAGGTCGCTGCGGAGGCCGAGTTCCTGGGCCCAGTCGAGGCCGATGACGTTGGCGACGCCGTCGATGGCGTGCCCCCAGAGGACGAGTGCGCCGGAGAGCTGGGTGCCGGAGGTGACGGTGGGGAGTGAGCGGTCGGCGGCCCACCAGACGGCGGCGGTGACGATGGTGGCGAGGAGGACGGTGAGGATGGTGAACTGTGGGTGGAGGGAGACGTAGCTGGTGGTCTGTGAGAGGTAGAGGAGGAAGCCGACGGTGAAGGTGAGCAGGAGAGTGCCGGCGCCGGCGAGTGGCCGGTGGTAGTCCTCGAAGACGTCCGTGCGGCGTGCGAGGTAGACGGACGCGACGAGCGCGGCGAGCGTGATGGCGAACATCACGAAGTAGATGACGGGACTGATGATGAGGGTGTTCGCGGGGTAGTCGAGGAAGTAGCCGTTGCCGGCCGCGGCGGCGGCGTCGTTGGCGTCTTCGACGACGCGGAGCGCGCCGCCGAGGAGCGTGAACGGGAACAGCGCGTACAGGAATTCGACGCGCTCGCCGACGCGGAGGTGGTCGAGGAGGAACGTGACGCCGAGGAGCGCGACGAGGAGGGTGACGGCGTAGCCGACTTCGGAGACGAGCGTGTAGCCGGGGTACGCGACTGGTTCGGCGGCGGCGCGGCAGGCGGCCTGGTTGTAGAGGAGTTCGACGCTGCCTCCGTTCCAGGCGGCGCAGGTGGCGCCGTTGGCGTCCGCGACGACTGGGCCCCAGAAGAAGTGCCAGAGGAAGCCGCCGTACACTTCGTCGGGGAACAGCAGCGACCCGCCGACGAGGGCGGCGAGGGCGACGGTGACGACCGCGGTCCACGCGCGTTCGCGGTCGGTGTCGGGGAAACTCATGTACGGAGACGTGGACGGTGAGGGTTTTATCGTTGTGGTCTGCGGCCGGTCGATGGGGTGGCGGTCGAGCGGTCAGAGCGGGAGTTCTTCGGTCTCGTACTCGGTGCCGAGGACGACCATGGTCTGGGAGCGCGAGAACCCGTCCATGTCCGCGATTTCCTCGAACATGAGGTCGCGGAGGCTGTCGGTGTTCTCGGCGTAGACGCGCAGGATGATGTCCCATTCGCCGGTGGTGAGGTTGACTTCCTGGACGCCCTCGATTTCGGCGAGGCGGTCGAGCGTCTCTTCTTCGCGGCCCTGTTCGATGCGGAGGCCGACGATTGCCGACGTGCCGAGGCCGATGGCTTTCGGGTCGATGTCGGCATGGTAGCCCTTGATGACGCCCGCTTCCTCCATGCGGTTGACGCGGTCGTGGACAGTCGCGCTCGACATGTCGATTTCGCGCGCTATCTCGCTGAACGGTTTGCGGGCGTCGGACTGTAGCGCCCGGAGGATGGCGCGGTCCGTGTCATCGAGTTCCATACCCGGAGGGTGGGGCGAGGCGACTAATACGCTTACTACTCGCGGCAGAAACGGCGCGTCAGTCCGGGCGAATCTCCCGTGCGGCGTCGAGGACGACGTCGTGCGCCTGGCCGTTGGACGCGACGAGGCCGTCGCAGCCTGGTTCCCACTCGTCGCCGTGGACGTCGGTGACGACGCCGCCGGCTTCGCGGACGAGGTGGACGCCGGCGACGGAGTCCCAGGGGTTGACGGTGACGTTCGTGATTGCGGCCTCGAGTTGGCCGCTGGCGACCATCGAGAGGACGGCCTGCGCACACCCGTACCGGCGCAGGTCGGCGAACCGGTCGACGATGGCGCGGCACGCGGCGGCGTACTCGTCGCGCCGGTCGAACTCCCACCAGATGGTGGGGACGACGGCGAACGTCTCCGGCTCGGTGTTCGTGCTCACCGAGACTGGGTCGCCGTTCAGCGTGACGCCGTCGTCGCCCGCGACGTACACGTCGCCGAGCGCGGGCATGACGTTCGCGGCGGCGAGCGTCTCGCCGTCCTTCACGGCTGCGACGGACGTCGCCCAGACCGGGGTGTCGCGGACGAAGTTGTTCGTGCCGTCGATTGGGTCGATGACCCACGCCGCGCCCGCCTCCGGCACCGTCTTCAGTTCGTCCTCTTCCTCGCCGACGATTGCGTCCTCCGGGTGGGTCTCCCGGATGACCTCGATGACGCGGCGCTGGGCGTCCCGGTCGGCCTGCGTCACCACGTCCGTCTTCCCGGACTTCACTTCGACGTCGATGCCCGTCCGGAACGCCTCAAGCGCCACTTCGCCGCCCGCTCGCGCGGCGCGCTCCGCGACGCTGACGCGGTCGTCGTCCATACGGCGACGACGGGTCGCGCCGCCCAAAGAGGCGTCGGTACGTTGTCGTGACTGCGTGGCGTGGTTGTCGTCACAGAAGCGTGTTTTGCGAGGGAAGTCCGTCCCGCGGACTTCCCGCATCACGGCGGGCGGCTGCCCACCAGCGATGCGAGGGAAGGGATTCGAACTTCCGTCGGTGGCCCGACGGCGTTCGAACCCCCTGCATCTACCTCGCGCGAGAGACGCGCGAGTACGATGCGAGGGAAGGGATTCGAACCCTCGAACTCCTACGAGAACGGATCTTGAGTCCGTCGCCGTTGGCCGAGCTTGGCTACCCTCGCACGCGTGCCGTACTCCGGTCGTGGCGGATTTAGGCGTTGCGAATCGTCCGGCAGCGACCGCTGTGCTTTTCTTCTGGCGGGCGTACGTGGAACTAATGACTGGGGCCGAGTCACGCGACGAGACGCGCTGCAAGGTCGGACGGCTCATCGAGTCGTACGGCCTCGACGGCGAGGGCGAACGCCTCGAACGCCGGTGGCTCGGCGACGGCGTCGAGGAGGCGAGCCTGCGCACGCTCGCCGACGAGTTCAACCGCGAGCTGCTCGCGGCGGCGCTCGCGGACGCGGGCCGCAACCCCGTGGACGCCGACCTGGAGACGACGTACGAGATTCTGACCGGGGACGCGGAGAGCGAGGGCGCGCGCACTCAGAAGCGCCTCGAACTCTCGCGGGACGGCGTGGACGTCGACGCGCTCCTCGACGACTTCGTCTCCCACCAGGCCGTCCACACGTACCTCCGGGACTACCGCGGCGTCGAGCGACCAGAGCGCGACGACGACGACCAACTGGACAGCGACATCGAGACGCTGCGCCGCCTGCAGTCGCGCGCCGAGTCCGTGACCGCGGACGCCGTCGAGCGCTCCGCGAACACCGGCCGCATCGACGTCGGCGACGCGGACGTCCTCGTGAACGTCCGCGTGTTCTGCCAGGACTGCGGCGCGGACTACGACGCCGAGGAACTGCTCCGGCGCGGCGGCTGTGACTGCGCGGACTGACCGCCGACAGCACCTCCGCTGGCGGTCGAGCGAGCGGGAGCGCCGCGGGCTGGGCGAGTCCGCTCAAGATGAAGAACTTTATTCGGTGGCCGCGAAGCGACTGGCATGGACCAGTCAGCCGCGTTGCAGTCTGCAGCGCGCATCCACGCCCGGAACGTCGGCGGCATCGACGAGACGTCCGTCGAGTTGACGCCGGGCGTGAACGCGCTCGTCGGCCGGAACGCGACCAATCGGACGTCGTTCCTGCAGGCGGTCATGGCGGGACTCGGGAGCAACGGAGCGTCCCTGAAGGGGGACGCCGAAGAGGGGAGCGTGACGCTCGAACTCGGCGACGAGACGTACGAGCGCACCATCAGTCGCGTCGGCGGCGACGTCGTGTTCAGCGGCGACGGCTACCTCGACGACGCGGAACTCGCCGACCTGTTCGCGTTCCTCCTGGAGTCGAACGAGGCGCGGCGCGCGGTGGCGCGCGGCGACGACCTCCGCGAGATTATCGTGCGGCCCGTGGACACCGCGCACTTGCGCAGCGAAATCGACCGCCTGGAGGCGGAGAAGCGCGACATCGACAGCGAACTCGCCGACCTCGACGACGTGGAGGCGCGCCTCGCCGACCGCCGCCAGCGCGTCGAGGAACTGGAGCGCGAGCGCGACGACGTCGAGGACGACCTCGCGGCGGCCCGCGAGAAACTGGACGAGGTGGAGGACGCCGACGCGGAGGACTCGGAGGCGGTGTCGGCGTTGAAGGAGGCGCGCTCGGACCTGGAGGACGTCAGGTTCCGGCTGCGCACGGAGCGCGAGAGTCTGGAGTCGCTGCGCGAGCAGCGCGCGGAACTCCGCGAGGAGCGCGACGACCTGCCGGGCGGCGAGGTGGACGTCGACACGCTCGACGACCGCATCGAGGAGCTACGGGAGCGGCGCGCGAGCCTGGACGCCGACATCAACGACCTCCAGACGGTCATCCGTCTGAACGAGGAGTTCCTGGACGGCGCGGGCGGCCTGCAGGCAGACATCGCCAACGAACTCGGCGACGAACGGGAGGCCGACGGCGGCGCGGTGACGGACGCGCTGGTCGCCGAGGACGAGACGGTCTGCTGGACGTGCGGGACGGGCGTGGAGTCCTCGCGCATCGAGTCGACGGTCGAGCGGTTGCGCGACCTCCGCGAGCGAAAACTCTCCGAGAAAGCCGACGTGAACGCGGAACTGGACGACCTGACGGAGCGCCGGCAGGCCGCCGAGGACGCCCGGGAGCGGCGCGCGGACGTCGAGCGCGCCATCGCGGACGTGGAAGCGGAAATCGAGGAGCGTGAGTCACGCATCGACGACCTGGAGTCCGAGGTGGAGAACGCAGAACAGCGGGTCGCAGACTTCGAGTCCGAGGTGGAGGACGCCGACCGGGACGCGGCGCTCGACCAGGCCAAGCGCGTGAACGAACTGGAAGTCCAACTGGAGCGGGCGCGCGACGACCTCGAGGCGGCCCGTGAGACGGTCGCGGAACTGGAGGAACGCTTCGAGGAGCGCGAGGAGTTAGAGGAGCGCCGCCGCGAGGTCGTGCAGTCGCTGCA
>JBDGQF010000470.1:0-5031 GCA_042219255.1 Halobacterium sp.
GACAGCAGGTGCGTGATTTCGCGGCTCTTGTACTGGGGGTTCATCGGCACGACGGCCGCGCCGGCGCGGAGCGCGCCGTGGAACGCGACGACGAACTGCGGGAGGTTCGGGAGGTAGACGGCGACCCGGTCGCCGGCCCCGACGCCGCTCTCGCGCAGCACCGCGGCGAACTGCCCGGTCTGCGCCCAGAATTCGCCGTAGGACAACTCGGTGTCGTCGTAGACGACGGCCGGCCGGTCCGGTTGCTCCTCGACGACTGACTCGATGTTTCGGACGAGATTCGTCACGAGTACCGAGGGCAAGGACGAGCACAGTCATGAATATTCCTGAAGGGAACGGTGCTGCCGACTCGGAGGGCTTTTCCCGCGACGCCGCGCACTCGGAGGCATGACCGGTTTCGACGCCGAGGACGCCGCCGCGTTCATCCAGTCGTACGTCGACGACCACGGCTTCCTGTCGTTTCTCGACCTGGACGTGGAGTCGGCGGGCGACGGCGAGATGACGCTGCGCGTCCCCTACGACGAGAAACTCACGAACCACGGCGCCGGCGAGGGGAACGTCCACGGCGGCATCGCCGCGACGCTCATCGACACCGCAGGCGGCCTCGCCGTCCGCACCGCGCTCGAAGAACCCGTCGGTTCCGGCGTCGCCACCATCGACCTGAACGTCTCCTACCTGCGGCCCGCCCGCGGCGACCTGGTCGCCGAGGCCGAGGTCGTCCGCGTCGGGTCGACGGTCGGCGTCGCGGAAGTCACTGTCACCGCGGAAGAAGCGGACGGCGACGCCGAGGAGGTCGCGGTCGGCCGCGGGTCGTTCCGCATCTTCGACTGACGGCGCGCCCGCCGCCGGTTCCGGTTACTGTGGCGACTCGTACAGCAGCGGCGGCCCCGTCGGCGCGACGGTCTGGCCGGTGACGAACGACGCCGCGTCGCTGGCGAGGAACCGCACGAGGTCGGCCACCTCGTCGACCGTGCCGACCGCTCTGTCGACGGTGTCTCGGTCTGGCGTCTCCGACAGCCCCAGCCACTCGCTCACGCGCTCCGTCGCGATGAACCCTGGGTTGACGGCGTTGACGCGCACGTCGTCGCCCGCCCACTCTGCGGCGAGCGTGCGGGTGAGCGAGATGACGCCGGCTTTCGCGGCGCTGTACGGCCCCATGCCGGCGACGCCGTAGCGGCCGGCCATGCTCGCCGTGTTCACCACCGCACCGCCGTCCTCGCGGAGCGCGTCCGCGAACGCGTGCGTCACGTTGTACGTGCCAGTGAGGTTGACCGCGATGACGTCCTCCCACTCCCCGGGGGACACCTCGTGGAGCGGGCCGCCCTCGCCGGCGCCGCCGGCGTTGTTCACGAGGACGTCCACGCCACCGTACTCCTCGATGGTGGCGGCGGCGAGCGCGTCGACGTCCTCGCGGTCAGTGACGTCTGCCTCGACGCCGACTGCCGACCCCGGCCGGTCGGCACCGTTCAGTGCCTCGGCGACGGCGTCGACGTCCGCTTGCGTGCGCGAGCAGATGACGACGTCGGCGCCGTCCGAGACGAACGTCTCGGCGATGGCGCGCCCGATGCCGCTGGACGCCCCCGTGACCACGGCGGTCTGTCCCTGCAGGCTGGCGCGAGTGCGTACGTCTGCCGTCGAGCGAATGTCGGTCTCCATGCGGGACGGCGTAGCGGCGGCACGCGGAAAAGCCCGGAGGCCGCAGCGGCGTCCGCGGCGACCGCAACCCGCCGGAAGCGGCCGCACCCATCGGTACCGGTACTTTTTCGCTGCGGCCAGCCCACTCGTGGGCGTATGCACGTGTTCTGGCACCGCCGCGACCTCCGCACGACGGACAACGTCGGTCTCGCCGCGGCCGCCGACGACGGCGACGTCGTGCCCGTGTTCTGTTTCGACGACGCCGTCCTCGAGCACGCCGGCGCGCCGCGCGTGGCGTTCATGCTGGACGCCTTGGAGCGCTTGAAGGCGCGCTATCGCGACCTCGGCAGCGACCTGGTCGTGCGGTACGGAGACCCGTCGGCGGTGCTGCCGCGCGTCACCGGCGAGTTCGGTGCAGACCGGGTCGTCTGGAACCACGACTACTCGGGTCTCGCGGACGAGCGCGACGAGGCGGTGCGCGCCGCCCTGGACGACGAGGGCGTCGCCCACGACCAGTACCACGACGCCGTCCTCCACGAACCGGGGACGATTCGCACGAACGCCGGCGACCCCTACTCCGTGTACACGTACTTCTGGAAGAAGTGGCGCGACCGAGAGAAGGACACGCCAGCGCCGGAACCCGGCGCCGACAGCCTCGCGGCCGTCGACGGCGGCGACGTGCTATCGCTGTCCGACCTCGGATTCGCGGAGCCAAACGCGACGGTTCCGGACGCGGGCACTGAAGCCGCGCGCGAGCGCCTGGAGTCGTTCTGCGAGGGCGACGTCTTCCGCTACGGGGAGGCGCGCGACTACCCAGCGGAGGGCGCGACCTCGCGGCTCTCGCCGCACCTCAAGTTCGGGACGATTGGCATCCGCGAGGTCTACGAGCGCACTGACGAGGCGCTGACCGAGGCGGACAGCGACGAGGAGCGCGAGTCCGTCGAGGAGTTCCAGCAGCAGTTGGCGTGGCGCGAGTTCTACGCGCAAGTCCTGTACTTCAATCAGTCCGTGGTGACGGAGAACTACAAGGACTACGAGAACCCCATCGAGTGGCGCGAGGACGACCAGGCGCTGGAGGCGTGGAAGCGCGGCGAGACCGGCTACCCAATCGTCGACGCCGGGATGCGGCAACTCCGCGAGGAGGCCTACATGCACAACCGCGTGCGGATGATTGTCGCCGCGTTCCTCACGAAAGACCTCCTGCTGGACTGGCGCGAGGGGTACGCGCACTTCCGCGACCGCCTCGTCGACCACGACACCGCCAACGACAACGGCGGCTGGCAGTGGGCGGCCTCCACTGGCACGGACGCCCAGCCGTACTTCCGCGTGTTCAACCCGACGACGCAGGGCGAGCGCTACGACCCCGACGCGGAGTACATCAAGCGCTACGTCCCGGAGCTCCGGGACGTGCCCGCCGAGAAAATCCACGCGTGGCCGGAACTGGACGCGGGCGAACGCACTGAACTCGCTCCGGGGTACCCGGGGCCGATTGTCGACCACGCGGAGCGCCGCGAGCAAGCAATCGCGATGTTCGAGCGCGCCCGCGGCGACGAGTAGCTACGCGTCCTCCGGGAGGACGTACAGCCAGACGACGACGGCGGCGACGACGGCGATGCCGGCGACGCCGACCCACGCGGCGTCGTAGCCGGCGGCGTCCGCGACGTACCCGAACAGCGGCGGCGCCGTGAGGCCGCCGAGGTTCAGCGCCGTCTGGCCGCCTGCGGTCGCGGCGCCGACCTCGTCGTCGGCGACGAGCGCGGTCATCGTCGCGTAGTAGACGCCCGGGAACCCGAGGATGAACAGGCCGAGCAGGACGAACGCGGCGCCCGCGGCGAGCGGCGAGTCCGCGGCGACGACCACGAGGAAGCAGACGGCGGAGAGCGCGGCCTGCGCGGCGAGCACGAGCGCGGGGCCGCGGACTGGCGGGCCGCGCATGCGGTCGGAGAGTTCGCCGCCGACGAGGCGGCCGACGCTCCCGGAGACCTGGACGCCCGCGAGCACTGCGCCGGCGGCGCCCGCTGCGACGGCGACGGACTCCGTCATGTGCAGGACGACGTAGCCGGTCGTCGTGAACACGGCCGCGCCGAGGAAGAACCCGGCGGCGACGAGGCCGCGGTACGCGTCGTCGCCGAGGAGGCCGCGGACGTCCGGAACTGCGAGCGTCCCAGACCCGGCGGAGCCGTCGTAGCCGACAGCGAACGCCACGGCGGCGAGGACGGCGAGACCGGCGATGACAAGGAAGCCGGCGCGCCAGCCGAACTGCGTGGCGGCGACGCCCGTGACGAGGACGGCGGCGAGACCGGAGCCGGCGGTGACGCCGACCTGTTTGACGTTCATCGCGAGGTTGTGCCGGCCGTCCGGCGCGACGGCGACGATGGCGCGGTTCGTCGCCGGCATCGCGGTGGCGTACGCCATGCCGAGGACGACCAGGGACGCGAGCAGCAGCGGGAACGTCGTCGTGAGTGCGACGCCGGCGGCGCCGACGGCCATCCCGAGTAGGCCCGCGACCATCACGGGGCGTTCGCCGTAGCCGTCGACCGCGGCGCCGGTGCCGAACAGGAGGACGGTGTAGCCGAGCATCACCGCGGTGATGGTGACGCCGGTGAGCGCGCGCGAGACGCCGAACGTCTCGCGGACGAACGCCGTCGCGGCGAAGATGGCGTAGAACGCGAGGCTGGCGGTGAGCTGCCAGCCGGTGACGAGGCCGACGCCGCGCCAGGACGCAACGGGTGAACCCACAGGTCTGGGCGAGCGGACGGACGCACCCAAACCGCACGTAGACGGCGGCTCTTGCCGGAAGATTCGTGGTACTGTCTACCACGAACCCCACCAAGTTTTAACACGAACCGCTTCGATGTACCTCTCGGTGATAGGACAATGAGTAACTACGAACTCCCACCGCTTCCCTACGACTACGACGCACTCGAACCGCACATCAGCGAACAGGTACTGACGTGGCACCACGACACCCACCACCAGGGCTACGTCAACGGCTGGAACTCCGCCGAGGAGACCCTGGAGGAGAACCGCGACGACGGCGACTTCTCGTCGTCCGCGGGCGCCATCCGGAACGTCACGCACAACGGCTCCGGACACATCCTGCACTCCATCTTCTGGAACAACATGAGCCCGGACGGCGGCGGCGAACCCGCCGGCGCGCTCGCCGCGCAAATCCAGGAGGACTTCGGCTCCTACGAGGCCTGGAAGGGCGAGTTCAAGGCGGCGGCGTCCGCGGCCGGCGGCTGGGCGCTCCTGGTCTACGACACGCACTCCGAGCAACTCCGCAACCTCGTCGTGGACAAGCACGACCAGGGCGCGCTCTGGGGTAGCCATCCCGTGCTCGCGCTGGACGTCTGGGAGCACTCCTACTACTACGACTACGGCCCCGACCGCGGC
>JBDGQF010000229.1:0-5013 GCA_042219255.1 Halobacterium sp.
GAACACGGCGACCGGCGCACCGAGTTCGTGGTCATCGGGACGGACGTCGAGGAGGACGCGCTCCGCGACCGGCTCGACGACGCGCTCGTCACGGACGACGAGTGGGCGGATGTCTCGTCGCTCCCGGACGGCCCGTTCGCCGACGTCGCCGGCGAAGAAGTCGTCCTCCGGGAACCGGAGACGGCGCCGAGCCAGCAGCAGTAAGCAGGGACGCAGCCCCATCGCTGGAACGGACGGCACGCGGCACGCGGTACTCGGACACCGGTGCTGGCCGCGCCGCGAGGCGATAGATTGTAAACGGCAGACCGGGAACGTCGCGGTATGGTATCACGAATCGGGATTCACGAGTCGGTCGAGGCGGTGTTCCCACCGGCAGTCCTCCGCGAGAGACTCGGTGACCTGGACGCCGACGTCGCCGTCGTCGACACGGCGGGCGTCGCAGACGTGGACGCGCTGGTGACGTTCGCGTACGAGGAAGCCTTCCTCTCTGCGGGCCTGGAGTGGATTCACTCCGTGCAAGCGGGCGTCGACAAGTTCCCGTTCGACGACCTGGACGAAAGCGCCGTCGCGCTCACGAACTCGACGGGCACGCACGGTGACAGCGTCGGCGAGACAGTCGCTGGCTACATGCTGTCGTTCGCGCGCCGACTACACACGTTCCGCGACCAGCAGGCCGACCGCGAGTGGGCGTGGCCCGCGTGGGACGAAGCGTTCACGCTCGACGGGTCGTCGCTGTGCGTCGTCGGCCTCGGGACGCTCGGCGGCGGCATCGCCGCGCGCGCTGACGCCCTCGGCATGGACGTCACGGGCGTCAAGCGGACGCCGACGCCCGTCGACCACGTGGAGACGGTGTATCCGACGAGAGACCTCCAGGAGGCCATCGCGGACGCGAAGTTCGTCGCGCTCGCCGTCCCGCTCACGCCGGCCACCGAGGGCCTGATTGGCGCGCCGGAACTCGAGGCGATGCGCGACGACGCAACCCTCGTGAACGTCGCGCGCGGCGACGTCGTCGACCAGGACGCGCTCGTCGACACGCTCCGCGAGGACGGACTCGCCGGCGCCGCGCTCGACGTCTTCGAGGAGGAACCGCTCCCCGAGGACTCGCCGCTCTGGGGGATGGACAAGGTGGTCGTCACGCCGCACGCGTCCGCGGCGAACCGCGACTACCCAGACCGGATTGCGGCGCTCGTGCGCGAGAACGAACAGCGCATCACCAGCGGTGACGGCCTGGTGAACAGGGTCGTCTGACCGACCACGCGGTGACGGCCTGGTGAACAGGGTCGTCTGACCGACCACGCGGTGAGGACCAGATTAAGAGGGGCGTTCGCGGACGTCGCGCTGTCCCGGGGCTATCTCCGGCCAACTTTAAGTGAACGCGGGAGAAGGTGAAGGTAGTTATCGATGGCGAACGACTTCCTCGCGGACCTCGAACGGCAACTCGGCGACGTCCGTGAGCGCGCGCGCCGCGTCGCCGACGTGCTGCGCGGGTCGTCCATCGACGTCACCGAGTACGACCCCAGTCGCCACGGCCCACTGGTGTCCTTCGACGGCCTGGACGGCTACGAGGAGGTCGACCGGTACTGGGTGAACGCGCCGTACGCGTTCGTGTTCATCGGGTTCGACCCCGAGGACGACGAACACCGCTACCACGTCGTCGAACCCGCGCTCGACGACTTCGAACAGGAGATTCTGGAGACGCTGTACGACGACATCCGGGACGCGCTCATCTACGAGGCCGAGTACGACCCCGAGAGCCCGGAAGCCGTCCTGAAAGCCCAGATGAAGAAACTCCTGGAGGAGTACGGCCTCGACGTGGACATGAACGCGTTCTACCGGCTGTTCTACTACCTCCACCGCGCGTTCGAGGGGTTCGAGAAACTCGACCCCATCATGCAAGACCCCCACATCGAGGACGTCTCCTGTGACGGGTACGGCATCCCGCTGTTCGTCTACCACGACCAGTACACGGACGTCGAGACGAACGTCTCCTACGAGCAGGAGGAACTGGACGGGTTCGTCGTGCGCCTCGCGCAGTCCTCCGGCCGCCACATCTCCATCGGCGACCCAGTGACGGAGACGACGCTGCCGGACGGCTCTCGCGCCGAACTCGCGCTCGGCGAGGAAGTGACGCCGAGGGGGTCGGCGTTCACCATCCGGAAGTACAGCGAAGACCCGTTCACGCCCGCGACGCTCGTCGACTACAACACGTTCGACCTCGACCAGATGGCGTACCTCTGGCTCGCCATCGAGTCCAACAAGAGCCTGCTGTTCGCGGGCGGCACGGCGTCCGGGAAGACGACGTCGATGAACGCTATCTCGATGTTCATCCCGCCGCGGTCGAAAGTCCTCACCATCGAGGACACCCGCGAGTTGAGCCTCTACCACGAGAACTGGCTGTCGTCGGTGACCCGGGAGTCCATCGGCGAGGGCGAGGACATCACGATGTACGACCTGCTGCGGTCGGCGCTCCGGCACCGCCCAGAGTACATCGTCGTCGGCGAGGTGCGGGGCGACGAAGCGATGACGCTGTTCCAGGCGATGAACACCGGCCACACGACGTACTCGACGATGCACGCGGACAGCGTGCAGACGGTCATCAACCGCCTGGAGAACGAACCTATCAACGTCCCGCGCGCGATGATTCAGAGCCTCGACATCCTCTGCGTGCAGACGCTGACGCACGTCGGCGACGAGCGCGTGCGCCGCAACCGCGTCATCGCGGAAATCGAGGGCATCGACCAGCGCACGGGCGACCTCGACTACTCGACGGCGTTCGAGTGGAACCCGGTCGCCGACGAATTCGACCAGCGCGACTCCGTCGTCCTCGACGAAATCCGCGAGGAGCGCGGGTGGTCGCGCGGCGACCTGTTGCGCGAACTCCGGAACCGCAAGCGCGTCCTCCGGTACCTCACCGAGCAGGACGTGACGGACTACCGGCGGTTCACGGAAGTCATCAACGAGTACTACGCGGACCCGCAGCGCGTCGTCGACCGCGTCCAGTCGGGCCTCGACGAGGACGTGGTCGTGGACGCGCCGGGCGTCGGCGAGTAAGATGGCGTCGCCGCTCGTCTACCTGCCGCTGGTCGCCGTGTTCGCCGCGCTGCTCGCGCTCGCAGCGGCGCCGCTCGTGCCGGCTATCGACCGCCTGGTGTCGCGGATTTCGCTTGCCTCGTTCGGCCGGTTCGCGCAGGCGCGCCGCGACGCCAACCCCGAGCAAGTAGACGCGCTCCGGGGTGCGCACGTCCCCCAGACGTTCCGCGTGTACGCATCGCGGACGTACTTCTTCACGTCGACTGCGGCGTTCGCGGGGAGCGTGCTCGGCGTCTACTTCGTCGCCGGCGTCCTCGTGTTCCTCGGGAACGCGTCCGCCAGCCTCCAGTCCCAGTTCCCGGCGGCCGTCCAGGGTCTGTTCGCTAGCGGCCCCAGCGAGTTCAGCATCCCAGAGTTGTTCGTCCTGTTCTTCGCGTCTGGCGCGACGCTGGGCGTGCTCGCCGGGTTCGCCACCTACCAGGTGCGGTGGTCGCTACCGAAGTACAACGCGGGCGAGCGGTCGCGGCGCATCGACGCGTCGATGGAGCGCACCGTCGCGTTCATGTACGCGCTCTCCCGGAGCGGGATGGCGCTCCCGGAAGTCCTGCGGATTCTCGCGCGCAACCAGGACGTCTACGGGGAGAGCGCGCGCGAGATGAGCATCGCGGTGAAGGACGTCGACATGTTCGGGTCGGACATCCTGCGCGCGCTCCAGCGCCTCGGCCAGCGCACGCCGAGCGAGGAACTCGGCGAGTTCTCGGAGAACCTCACGAGCGTCCTGCAGAGCGGCCGCAACCTCTCCGGGTTCCTGAAGCGCGAGTACGACTACTACGCGGAGGAAGCCGAAGCGAAACAGGAGCAGTTCCTCGAACTGCTCGCGACGCTCGCGGAAGCGTACGTCACGCTGTTCGTCGCGGGGCCGCTGTTCCTCATCACCATCCTCGTCATCGTCGGCCTGACGCTCGCGGACACCAAGGACTTCCTGCGCGTCACCGCCTACCTCCTGATTCCGCTCGCGACGGCGGGGTTCGTCGTCTACCTCGACAGCATCACGGAGACGGCGACCGGCGGCGCTTCGGGAGAACCGGGGACGGAAGCCGAGTCGCTGACGCGCTTCCAGTCCATCCCGAGCCCCGTCGACGGCGTCCGGACGGACGGCGGCCACCCAGTCGCGGGCACGTCGTCGACGGAGGAGAACCGCCGCCTGTTCGACACGCACGAGACGCTGCGCCCGATTCTGTATCGCCTCCGGCACCCGCTGGAAGTCGTCGTGCAGTCCCCGACCGTCCTGTTCTACGTGACCGCGCCCGTCGCGGCATTGTTCCTCACTGTTCGGTACTGGCCGCTCGTCGCCGGCGGCATCACCGACATCACGGCGTACGACGACCCGCTCGTGCACGCCGCGCTGTTCCTCCTCGGGACGTTCGCCGTCGCATTCGAAATCCACAAGCGCCACCTGAAAGCCGTGGAGGCCAGCGTCCCGGACTTCCTCGACCGGTTCGCGTCCACGAACGAGGCCGGCATGCCCATCGTGGAGAGTTTCGGGAGGGTCGTCGGCAGCGACCTCGGCGCGCTCACCACGGAACTGGAGCGCACGTGGACGGACGTCCAGTGGGGCGCCCGCATCGAGAACGCGCTCCACCGCTTCCAGGAACGCATCCGCACGCCCGCCATCTCCCGGGTCGTCACGCTCACGACGAACGCGATGCGCGCCAGCGGCGACCTCGGCCCCGTCCTCCGCATCGCCGCGAACGAAGCGAAGGCGACGCGGCGCCTCGAACGCGACCGGCGCAGCGAACTGCTGACGTACCTCGTCGTCATCTACATCGCGTTCTTCGTGTTCCTCGCCATCGTCGTCGCGCTCGACGTCATCTTCATCCCGAACATCCCAACCGTGGAGGCCGGCGGCGCGGTGCCGACCCAGCCGAGCGGCAGCGAGGTGTCCACGGGGCCGTTCTCGCGGGCGTCACAGCTCACGGAAGC
>JBDGQF010000161.1:0-5002 GCA_042219255.1 Halobacterium sp.
GACGTCGATGCCGATGGCGACCGACGCCGAGAGCATGTCGTTGTCGCCGATCTGTATCTCCTCGGTCGCGATCGCGTCGTTCTCGTTGACGATGGGGACGATGCCCCAGTCGAACAGCGTCTCGATGGTGTTGTGGACGTTCGTGAACCGCTCGGGGTTGGTCAGGTCGTGCTCGGTCAACAGCAACTGCGCAATCTTCTGGTCGTACCGGTCGAAACTCTCCGTGTAGTGGCGCATCAGGTGGCTCTGCCCGAGCGTCGACAGCGCCTGCGTCTCCTCGATGGTGTCGCCGCCGCGGCCGAGGCGGCCCTGACCCGCGCCGATAGCCCCCGAGGACACGAGGAGGACGTCCTTTCCGCGCTCGCGCAGCGCCATGATGTCGTCGACGAGTTTGTCGAGTTTCGACTGGTCGAGGCGTGACGCGTCGTCGGTCAGCGAGTTCGTGCCCGCCTTCACGACGACGCGGTCTGCGGCGGCCGCCTGCTCGCGCGCCGCCGCCACCGTCTCGCTGTCCACCGCCGCGACGCCCGCCGCCTCACTCATCGTCGAACCCTTCGGCGAGTTCGCGCGACCGCTCGGCCGCCGCCCGCACCGCCGCCTTCACGGCCTCGTCGGCGTCGCTGTCCCACAGCACTTCCATCCCCTCGATGGTCGTGCCGCCCGGCGAACACACCGCGTCGATGAGTTCGTCGACGCTCCGGTCGTCCTGCCGGACCGTCTCCGCCGCGCCCTTGAACGTCTGCGCGGCGACCGTCTCCGCCTGCTCCGGTTCCAGGCCGGCGTCGACGCCCGCCTCCTTCATCGCGCCGATGAGGTAGAACGCGAACGCCGGGCCGCTCCCGTTCACGGCGGTCGCGATGTCCATGTACTCCTCCTCGATGGTGACGTACTCGCCGAGGTCGTCCAGCACCGCGCGCACCTCGTCGGTGACGCCGATTTCCGTCGCCGCGGCCGCCATGTCGCCGGTCTCCGCGGCGAGGTTCGGCATCACGCGCACCACCGACGCGTCTGTCCGCTCGGCGACGAACTCGCGCGGCACGCCCGCCGCGAGCGTGACGAGCGTCTGGTCTGGCCGCAGGTCGACGTCGCCGAGCGCGGCCTCCACGATGTGTGGTTTCACCGCGAGCACCACGAGGTCGCTGTCCGCCGCGGCCGCGACGTCCGTCGTCGTGCGCGCGGCGGCGTCCTCGACGTCCGCGAGTGCGTCTGGGTCGAGGTCGATAGCCGTCACGTCGTAGCCGCCCGCCCTGTCGAGGCCGCGGACGATGGCCCCACCCATGTTGCCACAGCCGATGACGCTGACGTCCTTCATCTTACGTCCTAGACGAGGGTGGGGCACATACGCACTACGCTCGCGTCAGGACTGGCCGCCCGCGGCGCGAGCGCGCGAGACAAGTGCCCGCGGCCCGTAGCAGTCTCAGAACTGGAGGTGGGACGTCGAACTCGGGCCGTCGTCGTCCCCGTCGTCGTGCATCGTGCCCTCGTAGAGGAATGAGACGCCGTCGTCGGTCAGGTAGACCTGGCCGTCGTCGACTTCGACGTCGACGGACACCAGCGTCGTGTCCGCGGCCTCGCCGTTGTCGCAGTACCCGGAACAGGTGTCGAACATCGACCCGTGCTTCGGGCAGACGACGTCGCCGTTCCGCACGATGGCGCCGATGCCCTCGCGGTAGAGCTTCTGGGCCTCGTGCGTGCAGCGGTTCACCCACGCCTCGACGGCGTCGCCCTCGTCGTCCTCGCAGGGCACGAGGAACACTTCCTCGTCGGTGCCGTGCTCGTCCCGCACCGTGAACACCCACGACCCCTCCTCGCGGACGGTGTCCACGCTCGTCAGTCGGTAGCGACTGGCCATACGGTTCTCCCGTGGAGGGATATTGATAGGTTTCACGGTGGCCAGACAATGCTGGCTGGACGTTTATACGGGAGACCGGCGTACGGAGGCGTATGAGCGCGGGACGCGAGATTCGGCTCGTCGAGGAGGACGACGGCTGGTGGTCGGCAATCGACGAGGAGACGGGCGTCGCCAGCCAGGGAGAGACCCACGAGGAGGCGCTGGCGAACCTCGACGACGCCGTGGAACTCGCGCGCGAGGCCGCCGACAGCGAGACCCCGTCGCCGGAACCGGACGCGCCCTGGGTCGACGTCTGATACTGTTCCAGGACTGCTCCGGCTTCAGACACCGCCGGAAATCAGCGCGCTCGCGTCGAGCAGAAGGAGTACGGCGACGACGGCGGCGCCGTAGAGGAGGTTCGTCGCGTCCTCGCCGTCTTCGAGTTTGCTGCCCGAGACCTCCACGAGTCCTGAGAGCGCGAACCAGAGGACGACCATCGTCAACACGAGGTGGCCCTGGCCGGTGCCGGTGAGCGTGTCGCCCTCTGTGTAGCCGGCGAGCGTGAGCATGTAGCCGCCGCTGAGCAGGAGGACGGCGGAACTCGCGCGCGAGATGTTCCGGAGCGTCCCGACGAGTGTATCGCGGACGGACGCCGACAGGTCGCGGTCGACGCGCGGGAGCGTTGCGGCGGCGAACAGCACGCTCCCCGTCCACAGGCCGGCGAACAAGAGGTGCAGCGCGTACACAACGGTCTCTGTGAGTGCCATGTCACCGGATTGGCAACGGACGCCCGTAAAGAGCGGGGATTCCAGTAGTCGGCGCTGGGTCTCGGCGCGGCGTCCGTGACTGCGTGAAGGCACGCTTAAGGCGCGCGCCGCCCTCGCCCCGTGCATGGAACTACGGGACCTCTCCGACCACGTGGAGTACCGGGCCGGTCGGGGCATCGAGGAGGTCGCACGGGAACTCGGGCGCGACCCCGGGAAGTTCGTGAAACTGTCGTCGAACGAGAACCCTCACGGCCCGAGTCCGGCGGCGGCGGAGGCAATCCGGGACGCGGCGGGCGAGGTCCACCGCTACCCGAAGGCCGTCCACACCGACCTCACAGCGGCGCTGGCAGAGGAGTGGGGCGTCAGCGACGAACAAGTGTGGGTGGCGAACGGCGGGGACGGGGCGCTCGACTACCTCGCGCGGGCGACGCTCGACCCTGACGACACCGTCCTGGTGCCGTCGCCGGGGTTCACGTACTACGGGATGAGCGCGCGCTTCCACCACGGCGACGTCGCGGAGTACGACGTCCGCGCGGACGGCGAGGACGGCGTCGAGTTCGCGCTCACGGCGGACAGCGTGCTGGACGCCTACGACGGCGAGCGCGTCGTCTACCTCACGAGTCCGCACAATCCGACCGGCCACCGGTTCACGCTGGACGCCGTCGAGACGATTGCCGACGAGACCGGCGAGGACACGCTCGTCGTCGTGGACGAGGCGTACGGCGAGTTCACGGCGGCGCCCTCTGCGGTGTCACTCCTGGACGAGCGCGACGACATTGCGGTCCTCCGCACGTTCTCGAAGGCGTACGGCCTCGCGGGCATCCGACTCGGGTACGCGGTCACGCCGCCGGCGTGGGCGGACGCGTACGCTCGCGTCCAGACGCCGTTCGCCGCGAGCGCCATCGCGTGCAAGGCCGGCCTCGCGGCGCTGGACGACGACGCGCACGTCGACAAGACCGTCGAGAGCGTGGAGTGGGCGCGCGAGTACGTCCACGACGAACTCGACGCGCGGACGTACGAGAGCCACGCGAACTTCGTGCTCGCGGACGTCGGCGACGCCAGCGAGGTCACGGAAGCCGCCAAGCGCGAGGGCGTCCTCGTCCGGGACTGTTCGAGTTTCGGTCTGCCCGAGCACGTCCGCATCACGTGTGGCACTCGCGAGGAAACCGAGCGCGCCGTGGACGTCCTGAACGAGGTGCTCGCCGACCGATGAGAGCGACCCAATGGGTGACGACATGAGAGTCGCAGTCACGGGGACGCCAGGGACAGGGAAGACGACGGCTACAGAGCGCCTCGACACCGACCTCGACGTGATTCACCTGAACGACGTCATCGAGGCGGAAGGCCTCTACACGGACGTCGACGAGGCGCGCGACAGCAAGGTCGCAGACCTCGAAGCCGTCCGCGACTACCTCAACGGCCGCGACGACGTGCTCGTGGAGTCCCACCTCTCGCACCTCCTCGACGTCGACCGCGTCGTCGTGTTGCGGTGTGCGCCCGGCGAACTGGAGCGCCGCCTCATCGAGCGCGGCGAACCGTCCGAGAAGGCCGAGGAGAACGCCGAGAGCGAGGCGCTGGACGTCATCCTCTCGGAAGCCGTCCGGGTCCACGGCGAGGCGAACGTCTACGAAATCGACGCCACCGACGCCGACCCGGACGCGGTCGCCGACGAAATCGAGGCCGTCGTCGCCGGCGACCGCGACCCGTCGGCCGGCGAGGTCGACTTCACGGAGTACCTATGACTGGACGAGAGGCCCTGCTGCGATGACGCTGGACAAGTTCCGGCCGCTGGCGACGCGCCTGATGCGGCCGTGGGTGCGCGCCGCGGTGGCGGTCGGCGCGACGCCGAACACGGTGAGCGTCGTCGCGTTCCTGTTCGCGGTCGGCGCGGCCGTCGCGTTCTACGTCGCGACGCCGCTGGCGTACGCCTTTGGCGCGTTCTTCGTCGTGGCGAACGGCTGGCTCGACCTCCTGGACGGCGCGCTCGCGCGAGAACTCGGCACGGACTCGCTGGCGGGCGACCTGCTCGACCACGTCCTCGACCGGTACGCGGACGTCGTCGTGGTCGGTGGGCTCGCGGCCGGTATCGGCCGCTACGACCTCGGTCTCGCCGCCGTCACCGGCGTCCTCCTGACGTCGTACCTCGGCACGCAAGCGCAAGCGGTCGGCCTCGACCGCGTGTACGGCGGCGTGCTCGGGCGCGCCGACCGCCTCGCGCTCGTCGGTATCACGGGCGGCGTCGCGGCGTTCGACCCGCCGCTCCTGGCAGGGTTCACGGTCGTCGCGTGGCTGCTTGCGCTGTTCGCGGTCGTCGGCCACCTCACCGCAATCCAGCGGTTCGTCTCCGCGTGGCGCCAGCTCTCCTGACGCCCGCGGCCGGCACCAGCGTGCCATTTATGCGTGG
>JBDGQF010000431.1:0-4998 GCA_042219255.1 Halobacterium sp.
CAGCGCTCCCCGTGAGCGCGATGCCGGCTGCGAAGACGCTGCCGACCATTAGCGCCGTGAGGAATACTGCGCGGAGTTTGTCTGTGGTACGTGTCATGGTTTGAGTTGTCGTCTCTGCACCGTCGCCGGTCGCGCCCCGAGTAGGGCGCTATTGGGCGCGGCACCAGTGGGTAGGGGTACTGTTATATCTCTCCGTCACCGGAAAATGCCTTCTGGCCCAATAGAGACGCTCTATTTGCCGTTTATACCGCTTGTGGCCGGATTCGGCCACAAGGTTTTACTGTGGGGCTGGGAGGGGCGCAGTGCTCCCACCGCCGTGTTCGGTGCGTCGTTCTCGCACACATACCGTGCACGCGGTCTCGGTGGCGTCGTCGACGACGAGCGCGTCGCCCGTTCGCGCTGGCAAGCGGTCGGCGACCGTCCCGGTGAGGTAGGTCGGTCGCGTGGCTGCGAGCGCGTCGACGTCGGCGGCGGACGTGAGTCGGTGTGCGACCACGAGGTCTGACTGTGAGACGGCGACGTCTGGGAGCGCGCTCGGTCGCTGTGTCGCGAGGACGACGCTCGCACCGGGCGCCCTGCCTCTCGTGTACAGCGTCGACACGGCGTCGGCGGCCGCACCGCTCGCGCACGCGTGCGCCTCGTCCACCAGTAGCCAGGGGAGCCGTGGTGCGCCGTCGAGGGCGGCCTGGTAGAGGTCGGTAGCGACGGCGGCGACGACGGCCTGGAGTGCTGCGCCCTGGAGTCGCGTGCAGTCGAGCACGGCCCCGGCGCCGAGCAGCGAGCGCGGCAGGGGCGCGTCGGCTGCGAAACAGCCCCAGGTGTCGGCGAGCGCGAGGTGGTTCGCTGCCGCGCGTCGCGCGTCGCCGCCGGCAGGGGCGTCCGCGACCCAGTCGCGCATCGCGTCGAGCGTCGTGGTTTCGGCGGCGGCGCGCCAGACGAGCGTGCCGGCGGGACTCGCGGGCGCGAGGTCGAGGAGGTCGCACCACGCCCGCGGCGGGAGGGCGTCCGCGCGCACGAGCGGCTCGCAGACGTCCACGCCGACTGCTTCGAGGCCGCGGAACGCGCCCATCGGGTCGACGACCACGGGCGCGACGCCGCGCGCCTCCGCCAGCCCTTCCGCGAGCACGCCGAGCGTGTACGACTTCCCGGAGCCGCGCTTCCCGACGACGACGCCGGCGTGAGGCCCGGAGACGTCGAACCCGACTGGCGCGCCGAGGCTGCGGTCGGTCGCGAGGTACTGGCCGAGGTCGGCGTACTGTCCGGTGTCGTCGCCGCCAGTCCTGCCGAGTACGTCCATGGTGGGAGTGCCCGCCCCATCAGACAAGAACGCTCGCACGAGGGTTTATCACCGAGACCGGGAGCAACCCGTGGCGTGTCCGACTCCGATACCGCTTCCGTCGACGTCAGCCTCGACCGCGTCCCGGGTTACGCCGAGTTCGCGCGCGACGACCGCGCCATCGAGGGCCTCCCTGTCCGCCTCGTCGTCGCGTTCGTCGTCGGCGTCGCTACGCTCAGCGTCCTCCTCAACATGGTGACTGGCGTGGACACGCTCTCGGTCAGCGAACTCGACGCCAGCCCCGAGCCGGCCGTCGTGACGCCCGGCGACCAGTCCATCAACGTCACTGCCGTGGACGCCGACGGCGACCCCGTCGAGGGCGCCACTGTCATCGTCAAGTCGGCGACCGCAGACATCGACGGCGTCGCGACCGCCACGACCGGCGACGACGGCACCGCGACTGTCGACGTCGACCCGGAACTCGGCCCGAACCAGGACGAGGGGACGCTGGAAATCTCCGTGAAGCCGCCAGCTAACTCAGAGTACGTCGACCGCCGCGAGAACAGCGACGTCCTGGTGGTCGAGGAGTAGCCGCACTGCGACGCCGACTCAGCGATCGTCCCAGTCTATCCAGCCGTGCTCCCAGCCAGTCCTGGACTCGGCGGCCTGCGCGGCGCGCTCGCGGTCTTCCCGGACGGTGCGGTTGCGCTTTCGCGCGCTGGCCTGTTCGCCGTCCACGAGCAGCGGCGCGAACGCCACCGGCCCGTGCACGGACGCCGTCTCTCGGTCTTCGACGGCGACGAGGCGCTGGTCGGTCGCGCCCTCGGGATAGACGAGGCGGCCGCCGTCGGCGAGCTGGTCGAGTAGCGCCCGGGGCGGGTCGACGGCGGCGGCTTCGACGAGCACGCGGTCGAACGGCGCGTACTCGGAGAGGCCGTCCGCGCCGTCCCGGCAGTCCACGAGCACGTCCCCGTAGCCGGCGCTGGCGAGGTGGTCGCGGGCGTCGTAGACGACGCGGCGGTCGATGTCGACGGCGTGGACGTGTTCGCCGCCGACGATTTCCGCGAGCACGGCGGCGGTGTAGCCGACGCCGGCGCCGACCACGAGCACGTCGTCGCCGGCCTCGGGCGCGAGCGCCTCGACGAGTCGGCCGACAGTCGACGGCGAGAGCACGCGCGTGCCACGGTGTTCGAACGACTGGTCGGTGTACGCGCGGTGCTGTTCGTCCACGAACTCGTGCCGCGGGACGGCGCGCATCGCGTCCCCCGTGGCCGGTGACTGGACGACGGCCTTCGTGTCGTGTTCGAGGCTGTCGACCATCTCCGCGCGCAGCGCCGCGAACTCCATACGCGGGAGTTGGCGCGCGGCCTATTGAATTGCGCGTCTGTCGCCGGCGACGAACCGGTACGGCGTCCCGGGGACGTCGCCGGCGCGCACGTCTGCGAACCCGACTTCCGAGAACCACTCGCCGACCGCGCCCTCGGCGTGGCACGCGCCGTCCTCGGTGGTCGCGAGGAGTTCCGCCGTCGTGGCGGCGTCGGCCGCTCCGTCGCCGTCTGCGGTCGCGAACACGTCGACGTGCATCACGAGACCGTCTTCGGCGGCGGCGTCCTCGGCGGCAGCGAGGAGGCGGCGGTTCCCTTCGGCGTCGTGTTCGCGGGCGACGCGCGCGTGGAACACGATGTCGTAGTCGCCGTCCACGCCATCGAGGGGGTCGCCGGCGACCAGGTCGACGCGCTCGTGTTCGAGCAGCGGCGCTACGGCGTCCACCACGTCCGGTTCGTCGAGGAGGGTGACGTCGAAGCCGCGGCGCGCGAACTCGACGGCGTGCTGGCCGGCGCCGCCAGCGACCACGAGCACGTCGTCGGCGTCGGGCCGTTCGCGGACTGCTGCGGTGACGGCCGCCCGCACGCTCGCGTCGTCCTCGGCGGCCTGTTCGCCGAGCCGATTCCGCGTCCAGTCCGGGCCACTCTCGGGGACGTCACCGGTCTCCATCGTCTCCGGGAGGTCGACGAGCGCGTCCACGTAGTCCAACTGGTGGGGGAGACGGCCGATAGAGCGCACGTCCGTTTTCGTGATGAACCCGAGCATGCGGTTCGTCGGCTCGACGCCCTCGCTGACCGCTTCCAGCAACCCCATGTCGAGGAGCGCGTCGACAGTCATCTCCGCCGCGCGCTCGGTGATGCCGGCCTCCTCGGCGACGTCCTCGGCCGTGTGTGCGTTCGAGACGAGCGCGTTCAGCACGCCCGTCTCGCGGGTCGCCCGCAACAGCAACAGCTCGCGGTAGTCCATACGTGGGCGTCTCCCGCGGCGCGCATAAAATCAGTTGCCGGCGACTGCGGCGCGGTCCGGTCGCCGGTCGCTACTCAGTCCCGCCCTGCATCTGCACGAACCGGACGGCGCCCTCGTCTGACTCCACGAGCCCGCCGTCCTCCTGTTTCTCGGCGCGCACGAGGCGCTGGCGGGTCTCGCCGATTGGCGCGACGAGCACGCCGCCCGCCCGCACCTGGTCGACGACCGCGTCCGGGAACTCGGGCGCGGCGCACGTCAGGTACGCGGCGTCGTAGGGCGCGTGCTCCGGCCAGCCGTCGTGGCCGTCGCCCTGTCGGATTGACACCTCGCCGTAACCAACGGACTCCAGCGTCCTCCTGGCCTGTTCGGCGAGCGATTCGACGTACTCGACCGAGTAGACGTGGTCGGCGCCGACGAGTTCCGCGGTGACGGCGGCGTGATACCCACACCCCGTCCCGATTTCCAGGACGTCCTCGCCCGCCTGGAGTTCGAGTTCGCTCGCCATGATGGCGACCATGTGCGGCGCGCTGATGGTCTGGCCGTCACCGATGGGGAGCGGCCGGTCCTCGTAGGCGTTCGCGCGCTGGTCGTCCGGCACGAACTCGTGGCGCGGCACCGCCCGAATCGCGTCCGCCGCGCGCTCGGTGACGTTCGGCCGGCGCGCGAGCGCGTCAGCTAGCTGGTCGCGCTCGCTGGCGTACTCGTCGTCGGTGTCGGAGTCCTCGGGCATACTGTCGACTGCGTGCGGTGGGATGGAGTCGCTTCCGGCCGCTACCAGGCCGACCAGGCCTGACTGGACTCGTCGTCGCCGTACACGCGCTTGACGTCCTTCGCGAACACCACGTCGCCCTCGTCGCCGAGTTTCGGGAACTTGTAGTCCTCCACGGCGTTCTCGCGCACGTGGATGCCCGTCACTTCGAACTCGTCGTCACCGAACGACTCGGTCGTCCCGACCTCAAACTCGTAGTCCCCGGGGACGTGGACGGTGAGGCTTCGGCTGCCGTCCTCGTCGCCGTCCTTCGGGTGAACGGTGACGTCCACGGAGACGTTGCCGACGGCGCGCGTCCACAGCGTGTCGACGTCCGCGGCGTCCGCGCGCGTCGTGCGCTCCTCCGGCCCCGTCTCGATGCTCGTCACGCGCACCTGCGCGATGGTCTCCTCGGTCTCAACGACGAACTCGTCGCCCTCGTAGACCGTCTCCTCGGGGTCGAACTCCGCGCTCCCCGTGAAGGAGTCGCCGTCCTGCGATACGACGACGTCGACCGACACCGTGGACTCCTCGTCGAGCGCCTCCTTGTGGACGTGACCGCACTCGCTACACTTCACTGTCGCATGCCCGCCCCCGGTGGTGAGTACCTCGTGGACGGTCTCGAGATCCGGCGAACACGACGGACACTCGAAGGGGACTGACTCCCCGACGTTTTCGCTCA
>JBDGQF010000302.1:0-4993 GCA_042219255.1 Halobacterium sp.
AACTGGTCGCAGGTGTCGTCGTAGTCCCGGAGCGGCACGCCCTCGTCGTGGGCGTCGTCGATGGCGGCGCGGTACCGGATACCTGGCAGGTCGCCGTCGTAGTCGCCGGCGTCGATGGCCGCCCAGTCCGCCTCAGAGAGGTACGCGAAGTTCGGGACGAGGTGGTCGATTGCGTCCCGCGTCGTAATCTCTCGGAGCAGGCGGCGGTCGCGGGTCTCCTGGTCGATGCGCTTGCGGAGGTCGGACGGCACGACGGCGAGGATGTCCAGTTCGAAGTACTCGCGGGCCTCGCGGACGAGGCGGTCGAGCGTGTTCGACAACCCGGTCTCGTAGCCGTTCTCCGGGCGCAGCGGGATGATGAGGTTGCCGGTCGCGTACATCGCGTTGTCGTTGAGTTTCCCGCGGTTCGCCGGACAGTCGATGACGACGTAGTCGTAGTCGTCGCCGAGCAGCGGGTCGACCAGGTCGCGTTTCAGGCGCGTCGTCCCCATGGTCGCCTCCTTGAGCGCGGACTGCACGCTCTCGAGGTCTTCGTGCGCGGGGAACAAGTCCAGGCCGCCGACGACGTTCACGATGTGGTCGCGCGGGTCGTCGCCCTCCAGGAGGACTGCTTCGGCGTGGTTCTCGCCCGAGTCGCTGTACTCGTCGTCGAACCCGAGGTTGAGGGTCATATGTCCGTTGTCGTCGAGGTCGACGACGAGCGCTCGCTCGTTCCGGTGCGCGAGTTCGCGCGCGAGGTTGAGCGCGGTCGTCGTCTTCGCAAACCCGCCCTTCAGGATGCCGACGCTGACTGCTCGTGGTTCCGTTTGCATTGTGTACCTCGTGTGGAATAGGCACCTATCGAACCTGACCTGGCTGTGGTACCTTTAGCGAAGTAGTCCGGGATTCCCCGCCGCACGGGATAAAATGACGGGAATAGATAGACGAGGTAGTTGAGATAGGTACGATATCTGCAGTAGTAAGCTCAGTTGGAATAGCTACCTAAGGTACAGTAGGTACCTTGTCGGGATTGAGGCAGTGAATCCACCGCCCACAGAACTGGCCAGCAGGCGTCTCGACCGAGGAGAGCTGCTCACGACTGACCGTGTTTACTGACAGCGGCGGCCTGTTCCATCCCAATGCCAGCTACCTCCGTTGCCCAGTACCAGACAATACGAGAAGTAGCGAGCCAGTTAGTCAGCCGCCCATACTCCGGCTGCTGGAACGTCAGGGTAACAGACCAGCCAGGCAGAGAATCTATATCGCACATACTGGTTTATTCGGTGGGTTTCCCGAAGTTTTCGTGCTCAGAGGTGCCAGTTCGGCGATGACGGTCGGCGACAGTTGGTTCACGGCCACGATTGCAGACGGTGAATTTCGGTTCGTGGCCCCCGCCCTAGAGTTGTGCTACGGAGAACGAATCCCACGGCATACCAGAAGGGCGTGCGTTCGGCTTCGGTCAGTAGGTAATCAATATCCGTAACGTAGGAGCCAACGGAGATGTTTCGAGAACCTTGGAGGTCTGGAGACCAGTAGTTCCACCAAGAGGTCTCAGCCAGTGGCGGCCTGGCGCGCTCTGAGCCCCGCAACCTGGTCGGCTAGCCCTCGAATCGAATGATAGCACCGCGACGAGCGAAGAGCCGCTTCGATATCGCAGTTACCCCACCTTTCGACTGTCCAGATGCCGGTTTCGGCCTGGGGTCGTCGACGAACAGGGTGTCGACCACTCAATGCAGGAGTGAGTGAGGAGCGTCAGCATCGTCTAGGATTTGTGGAGCAGTCAGCTCCAGATACTGTCAATAGTTTTGGGGTGTGTGCTACTGGCCCGTTCAACGGTTGAGCACAGATTTTTGGACTGAGAATCGCCAGTAGGAGGAGTGAACCGCCAGAGAACAGTGCGTTTACGTCGCTCGACAGGCCGCCACAATGAATCGCATGATGCTATATCAATTCTTCCGTGGTGCTTCCAACGACCGCTATCGGAGTGCCCTGAATCAAGCCGAAAACAGCTGGCGTGGCGTCGATTGCCGGATTCGTAGTGACAGGAGGGTTCCAGCCTCTGTGCCGGCGCATAACGAGTACGAGAGTGCTGCGAGTACGTACGTCGCGTCGTGCAGACCCCTAACTCGTGCCCCCCGGGATACGCCATCCGGAGGTAACACGGAATACGGGAAAAGAAACTTTATCTTCGTATTTTAGAAATACAGGAGTAGAGAATCTCCTCTCCACGTTTGGGGCCGAGAAGCGATAGTCACGTAGAGAGGAAACACTGCAAATAACGGCCGTACGTCTGTTATTATAGACGCAGTCCGTTTTCCAGCTGCCATCAGCGGAATTCGGTAAATGCGAACAGAATCAACTCCGTGCGACCGGTTGTCCTCGCGGAGAATGGTCGAGATACTGATTGGGAATTTCGGTGAGGGCCGCCAGGGCGATTCACACCGTGAATTCCAGTGGTGTGATTCGCTACCAATGTTAGAGAGTTGGTTTGACACTTCGAGAGTGCATTCCTGCGATATCGATAAGGGCAGGGACTGTGTTCGCAAAATACGAACTGGGCTGGTCTGGTGGTGGTTACGCGTGCGAGAGGTTGAGTTCGATGATGTTCCGCGCGTTCCGGAGTTGCTGCTTGACTTCGGTCTCGATGCGCTCGTCGGTCATGCGACTCGTGGGGCCGGTCACGCTGATGGCGCCGGCGACGCTGCCGTCGTGGAGAATCGGCGCGGCGACGCAGTTCAAGCCGCTGATGCGCTCTTCGCGGTCATGCGAGAACCCCTCTTCGCGGATTGCTTCGAGTTCCTCGAACAGGGCGTCGCGGTCGGTAATCGTGTTCTCGGTCTTCGCCGGCAGGCCGTACCGGTCGAGAATCTCCTCAACGCGCTCGGTGGGCATGTTCGCGAGAATCGCTTTTCCCACGGCGGTCGTGTGCAGGAGTATCTGCTGGCCGTTGTAGGAGTCGATTTTCACGGCGTTCTCGCCCTTCATCCGGTAGATGAACGTGCCGCGGCCGTCCTGTTCGACGAGCAGGTTCGCGAGTTCGCCCGTCTCCGCGGCGAGCGTCTCCAGTTCGGGTTCGGCGACTGGATAAAGAGGTACCTTCGTACGTGCGTACGCGCCCAGGTCGAGAAAGCGTAGACCGACCTCGTAGGTACCTTCGGTCTCGACGACGTAGCCGTGATGGGCGAGCGTCTTGAGGTAGTTGTGGACGCTGCTCTTGGGCAGCCCCATCGCGTCCGTGGCCTCCGTGAGCGTCGCGCCGTCCGCGTCCTTGAGGTACTCGACGAGTTCGAACGTGCGCTCGGCTGTCTTCACCGGCGACCGCGGCCCCCCGTCACGTTCTTGCATGCCAGTGTCGTCGGCGTTCGGGAAGAAAAACGTTGTGTTCGGATATCGCGAACCCGGTCAGACGATTCGGTTCCAGGGGTCGCGGTCGGTACCGAGGAGGCGGGCGTTCGTCGCGACGAGGTCGGCGACTTTCTCGCCGTAGTTGTCGGACTGCGCTGCGGCGTGAGGCGTCACCACGACGTTTTCCATCGCCCAGAGCGGCGAGTCCTCTGGGAGTGGCTCCGTCTCGAAGACGTCGAGGGCGGCGCCCGCGATTTCGTCGGTCTGGAGCGCAGCGACGAGCGCGTCCTGGTCGACGATTTCGCCGCGACTGACGTTCACGAGGTACGCGTCCTCGCGCATCGCTTCGAAGACGGTTTCGTCCACGAGGCCACGGGTGGATTCGGAGAGCGGCGTCGTGAGCACGACGAAGCGTGCGTCCGCGACGGCGTCGCGAATCCGGTTCACGTCGTAGACGTGGCCTAAATCGAGTGCGCTCACTGGCCGGACGTCGACGCCCCAGACGTCCATGCCGAGGACGGACGCGCGCGTCGCGACGCTGGCGCCGATGGCGCCGAGGCCGACGACGCAGACGGACTGCGCGCCGAGTTCGAACGGGCGGTCCCAGGGGAGGCGGCGCCAGTCGGCGTCCTGCTGGCGGTCGCGGAACCGGTGAAAGCCCTTCGCTAGGGAGAGCATGAGACCGAGCGCGCTCTCCGCGACGAGGTCGCCGGCGATGCCGGTGCTGTTCGTGAGCGTGATGCCGCGCTCCTCGTAGGCGTCCAGTGGGAAGTCCTCGTAGCCAGAGCGGATGGTGTGCACCCAGTCGACGGCGCCGACGAACTCGTCGTGGTGGTAGACGGTGACGGCGGCGTCGCAGTCATCGACGTCTGCTGGGTCGCGGACGACCACGTCGCAGTCTAGGTCGGCGAGGTGGTCGCGGAGGTGGTCGGGGGGACACGGGTGGTCGCCCCAGTCAACGATAGCGAGTCGCTCGACGTGAGTGTCGGCCGCCATACCGTCCCGTCCACGCGAGCGGGCCTAACTCTTTGGGAGCTATCGGTTGAGCGTGTGGATGGCCTGCCCGCGTGCGTTCTCGGCGGCCTCCATCACGGCCTCCGAGAGCGTCGGGTGGGCGTGGACGGTGCGCGCGACGTCTTCGAGCGTCGCGCCGAGTTCGATGGCGAGCGTCACTTCGGCGACGAGTTCGCTCGCTTCCGGGCCGACGATTTGCGCGCCGAGCACGAACTCGGCGTCGGCGTCCGCGACGACGCGCACGAACCCGTCGTCGTTGTCCGTGGTGAGCGACCGGCCGCTCGCGCGGAACGGCATCTCGCCGACGACGGTGTCGAAGCCGGCGTCCTCGGCGTCCGCCTCGGTCATGCCGACCGTCGCGATTTCGGGGTCGGTGAACACGACGCTCGGCACGGCCTGGTAGTCGAGGGCGGCGGGCTCACCCGCGGCGACTTCCGCGGCGACCTCGCCTTCTTTGCTGGCCTTGTGCGCGAGCATCGGTTCGCCGGCGACGTCGCCGACGGCGAAGATGTGGTCGACGTCGGTGCGCGCCTGGCCGTCCGTCGCGAGGAAGCCGTCCTCGTCCGGTTCGAGGCCGACGGCGTCGAGTTCGAGCGTGTCGGTGACGGGTTCGCGGCCGACCGCGACCAGCACCTTGTCGGCGTCGTACGTCGAC
>JBDGQF010000293.1:0-4992 GCA_042219255.1 Halobacterium sp.
CGATGATCAGCTGGGGCGCGCCGGCCTCGCGGTTCTCCATGAACCGCTGGTTGATGCGGATGATGTCGACCAGCTTGTGGGTGAGGTCGTCCTCGCTGCGCTGGCCGTTGTCCAGCGTGATGGACGGGCGCGCGGTCACCGGCGGCACCGGGAGGACGGTGAGAATCATCCACTCCGGCCGGCTCTTCTCGGGGTCGATGCCGAGCACGGCGAGGTCTTCCCCGGGGATGTCCTCGAACCAGTCGCGGATGTCCGAGGGCATCAGCTTGTTCATGTCCTCGGTGGTGAGGTCGGCGCCGAGCGCGGCCTCGATGGCTTCGCGGTCTTCGCGCCGCGGCCGGAACTCGCCGGAGAGAATCTCGTTCACGCGACTGATGTCGATGTCGGTCTGTTCGGCGAGCTCCTGGGGGCTGACGCCCTCGTCGTCCGAATCGGGGTCTGGCTGCATCGACGCGGCGATGCGCTCGCTGTAGTCCGACGCCAGCACTTGCTGGACTTCGTAGTACGTCGTCGGCTTCTCGTGCTTGATGTCGTACTGGACTTCCCCGCAGTGCGGACAGTGGTCTTTCTTGCGGGCCTCCCGGATGGCGGCTTTCGTGACGTCGGAGACGTCCTCGCGGAGGCTGCGCGTCCGGTCGAGGTCTTCGCGGTACTGTTCTTTCTCCTCCTCGGTGAGCAGGAGGCGCGCGCACTCCCGGCACGTCCCGCGCAGCAGCCGGCGGATGAGCTTCGCGAACCCGACGTGGATGACGGGCGCGGCGAGCTCGATGTGGCCGAAGTGGCCGTTACACGACCCGGAGCGCTGGCCGCACGTCTTGCACTCCAGCCCGGGGTCGATGACGCCCAGGCGCGGGTCCATCAGCCCCATGTCGATGGGGAAGCCGTCGTCGTCGTACGTGTCCGCGGTGATGACTTTCGTCGCGGACATGTCTCGGTACTCCTCCGGATCCATCAGCCCGAAGCTGATTTCCCCGATTTCCATTGGTGATTGTCCCGTGCTCATACTGCGTCCTCCAGTTCGAGTCGCGGCGCGATGCCGAGCGCTTTCATCTCGTCGAGCAGGAGCTTGAACGCGTAACTCATCTCGATGCTGTGCACGTCAGTCTCCTCCTCGCAGTTCGGACAGTAGACGCGGCGCTGCTCGTAGTTCTCCACGGCGGTCATGCCGCAGTTCCCGCAGACGTGAATCTCCTCGCGGTCGGAGGAGTCGAGCAGGCGTTCTTTCAGCACCATCGCGGCGCCGTGCCCGATGACGGTGTCGCGCTCCATCTCCCCGACGCGCAGGCCGCCCTCGCGGGCGCGCCCCTCCGTCGGCTGCCGCGTGAGGACCTGGACTGGCCCCTTCGAGCGGGCGTGGAGCTTGTTCGACACCATGTGGTACAGCTTGTGGTAGAAAATCGTGCCGACGAAAATCTCGGCCTCGATTTTCTCGCCGGAGACGCCGGAGTACAGGACTTCCTTCCCGGAGGACTTGAACCCGCGCTCCTCGAGCGTCGACCGGATTTCGTCTTCGTCCTCGCCCGTGAACGCCGTCCCGTCGACGGAACGCCCGTCCATCGAGCCGGCTTTCCCGCCGAGCATCTCCAGCACGTGCCCGACCGTCATCCGGGACGGCAGCGCGTGCGGGTTCAGCACGAGGTCGGGGACGACGCCGTCCTGCGTGAACGGCATGTCCTCGTGGGGCGCGAGGTGGCCGACGACGCCCTTCTGGCCGTGCCGGCTCGCGAACTTGTCCCCGAGTTCGGGGATGCGTTCGTCGCGCACGCTCACTTTCGCGAGCTTCGAGCCGTCCTCGCCCTCCATGAGCGTGACGGTGTCGACGACGCCGTCCTCGCCGGATCGCATCGTCACCGACGTCTCGCGGCGCTTCTGCGGGCTGAGGCCGCCCATGTCCTCGGGTTCCTCGAGGAACCGCGGCGGACTCGTCTTCCCGAGGAGGACGCTGGACTCGTTGACTTGCGTCTCCGGGTTCACGAGGCCGTCGTCGTCGAGGTGCTTGTACGCGTCCTCGCCGCGCGCGCCACGCACGTCGTCGCTGGGAATCTCGAAGCGGTCTTCCTGGCCGCCCGGATACCGGCGCTCCTCGCCCTCGTACGTCCGGAAGAAGTGCGAGCGCGAGAGCGCGCGGTCGACCGACCCCTGGTTCATGACGAGCGCGTCCTCGATGTTGAACCCCTCGTAGGACATCACGGCGACGACGAAGTTCTGGCCGGCCGGCCGGTCGTCGTAGCCAATCTGTTCGGTCGTCTGCGTGTTCACCATCGCCTTCTGCGGGTAGTGCAGGAGGTGCTGGCGGGTGTCCGGCCGGATGCGGTAGTTCGCCGCCGGCAGGCCGAGACTCTGCTTCATCATCCCCGCGCCCATCGTAATCCGCGGGCTCGCGTTGTGCTCGGGGTACGGAATCATCCCGGCGCCGATGCCGAAGATGAGCTGGGGGTCGATTTCGAGGTGCGTGTGGTCGTCGGTGAGTTCGTCCTGGTCGACGCCGACGAGGATGTCTTCTTCTTCCTCGGCGTCGATGAACTCGACTTTGCCCGCGCGCACGAGGTCTTCGAAGTCGATGTCGCCGTTCTCGATGGCGTCCATCTCCTCGTCGGTCACGAGCGGCTCGCCGTCCTCAACGACGAGCAGCGGGCGGCGCGCCCGGCCCGCGTCCGCGTTCACGATGACTTCGCTCGTGCGGTCTTTCACGGAGACGTTCACCATCTCGGAGACCTCTCCGCGGCGTCGCGCCTCCCGAATCTGTGCTGCCAGCTCCTCGGGGTCGTCGTGCGTCCCGACGAGGCTGCCGTTGACGTAGACTTTCGCTTCTCGTTCCGTGCTCATGTTAGTCGTCCGCAGATGTCGTCGCTTCTGTGCTGATGCCCGGGATGCCTTCGACGCCCATCGAGGACAGTTCGCGCTTCAGTTCGCGCTCGTCCTCGACGTTCTGTGAGAGCTCCATCGCCTGCGCGAAGTTCTTCACCAGGCCACAGTTCGGCCCCTCCGGCGTCTCCGAGGGACAGATACGGCCCCACTGGGTCGCGTGCAGGTCGCGCGCCTCGAAGTGCGGCTGCGACCGGCTCAGCGGGCTGCGCAGCCGCCGCAGGTGTGAGAGCACGCCCATGAAGTCCGTGCGGTCGACCAGCTGGCTGACGCCCGACCGGCCGCCCACCCAGTTCCCCGTCGCGATGGGGTGTTCGAGGCGTTCGGTCAGGACGTCAGAGCGCACCACCGTGTTTACGGTGAGTTCGCGGTTCCGCATGTTCGCGCGCTCCAGCTGGTACTTCACGTCCCGGGCCAGCTTGTTCAGCGCCGTCCGGAACAGGTCTTTCATCAGGTCGCCGGAGACCTTCAGGCGCTTGTTCGCGTAGTGGTCTTTGTCGTCGGCTTCGCGGCGGCCGAGCGCGAGTTCGAAACACGCCTCCGCCATCCGGCAGAGATAGTACGCCTTGTTGATGCGCGTCTCCTCGTCCTCGATGCCCTCCTCGTGCAGGTGCGGGAGGAGGTAGCGGTCGATGACGTAGTTCGCGCGCTTCAACTGGTAGTTCTTCCCCTGGCCGGACGCGACGCGCTGCCCGAGCGTCTCGATGGCCTCCTCCTGGGTCTGGACGTCCGCCTCCTCCAGGTTCTCCAGCATGAACTTCACGATTTCCGGGTCTTCGCTGACGCGGTGGACGATTTCCTCGTCGCTCTCGAGGCCGAGCGCCCGCACCAGCGTCACGAAGTTAATCGACCCGGACACGGACGGGAACGACACCTCGAGGATGCCCTCCCGGTTCCGCTCGACGAGCACCAGCGCGCGGTAGCCGCGGCGCTGACTGAACGTCTTCGCGACCTGAATCTCGTCGCCGTACTTCGTGTCGTACTCCGCGAGAATCTTGTTCGGCGCGAGGTCCTCGCTCGTCATCAGCACGCGCTCGCTGCCGTTCACGATGAAGTACCCACCCGGGTCGGCGGGGTCTTCGCCGATTTCGATGAGTTCCTCCTCGCTGAAACCAGCGATGTTGCACTTGTCGGAACCCACCATAATCGGCATCCGGCCGACCTTCGTCTCCGTCGTGTCCAGCACGCGCTCCTCTTCTTCCTCGCCGCCCCGCACGATGCTCATCTCCATGAACACCGGCGCGGCGTACGTGATGTTCCGCAGGCGCGCCTCCTGCGGGTAGAGCAGTTCCTCGCTCCCGTCGGCCTCCCGCACGCGCGGCGTGACGATGCGGACGTCACCGAGTTCGACCCACACCGGCTCCTCGTCCTCCTTGTCGCCGATGTCAGTCTCGATTTTCTCCTTCTCCGTGACGACGTCCTGCATGCCGCGTTCCAGGAACGAGTTGAACGACCGGAAGTGGTGTTCGGCGAGTCGTTCCTTCGAGAAGTACGACCGCGACAGTTCGCGTCGGTCTTCCAGTTGCATTTATTCGATCACCAGTCGGTACACGATTGCTTTGTCTGTCGTCCGCGAGTCTCGCACGATTTTGACGACGTCGCCGACCTCGGCGTCGTCCGGCAGCGCTGGGTCTTTCCGTTTGATCTTCGGCAAATCCGTCCGGTCGATGTCGTAGTCCTGGAGCACGTCCTCGAGTTCGTCTTCGTCGAGGACAGTGTGCTCTGGGACGAGTTCGTGTTGGCTTACGTCTACCATGGGTGTACCTGCGAAGGGGCAGAACTGACTCTCACGAGATACTACAGGCGAATACACGCGGCGCGCAGTTAAGTCTTGTCAACTTCGATTCCACGCCGTCTACCGCCGGTCTGACCGCCACGACACCACGCCCCACACGACTCCCCGATTGGAAAGCCTTAAGAATACAAGCCGGCTACGAATGAGTGCAGCAAGCCCGGATGGTGTAGTGGCCCATCATACAACCCTGTCACGGTTGTGACGCGGGTTCAAATCCCGCTCCGGGCGCTTTCCTTTCGACGTTTCAATTGAGTAGCCGTCGCTGCTTGCTGTTACGTCGTTTCTGCTTCTCGTAGTGACGACGCTTTCTCGAAAGCCCCCTCCCGCTCGCG
>JBDGQF010000292.1:0-4953 GCA_042219255.1 Halobacterium sp.
CAGCGTCCGGTCCGGGAGCGCCGCAGTCCCTTCGCCGTCGGTGAACACCCAGCCCGTGGTGTCGGTCGGCTCGTCGAACTCGACCGTGACGAACTCGCCGGCGTCGCCGCCGCTGGCCGGGTTGGGGGCGACGCCAGTGATGGTCGCGGACGCGAGGGCGACGGCGACCAGGACGCGCACCAGCACGCCGCGAGATGGCCGCGGCCCCCTACTTGAACCTTCGGCGCGCAGCGAGAAAACGGGGGACGGGCGGCGTTACGCGGCGGCTTCCGCGGCGTCGCCGTCGAGGGCTTCGGCGGCCTTCTCGGCCTCCGTCTCGACGATGTACGCGCGGTCGTCGGTGTACTCGGCGGCGGCTTCGAGCGCGCGCTCCGTCCCAATCTGGACGAGCGCCCACGCCGCGGACGCCCGGACGGGGTCGGCGTCGTCGTCGGCGAGCACGTCCGCGAGCGGGTCGATGGCGCGCGTGTCACCGATGAGGCCGAGCGAGCGCGCGGCGCGACTGCGCACGCTGTCGTTGTCGGCTTCTAGCTGGTCGGCGACGTCCTGGGTCGCCTCCTCGCTGCCGATTTCGCCGACCGCCTTCAGCGCGGTCTTCTGGAGCGCGGGGTTGCTGTCGGCGTCCACGAAGTCGATGACGTGTTCGAGGCCGTCCTCGCTCCCGATTTTCCCGACGATTTCGATGGCGAGCGTGTCGCGGCGCGCGGCCCGCTGCCCGACCTCGTCGAGCGCCTCCTCGCTGGCGATGCGCTTCAGCGCTTCGAGGCAGTGGCGCTCCATGAACTCGGAGTCGCCCATGTGTTCGAGGCACAGCAGAATCATGTCGACGTTCCCGCGCTTCTCCCACTCCTTCAGCGCCGTCCACTCCGGCGGGAAGTCCTTGTGCTTCTGCCCCATCACTTCGTAGTAGCCTTCCGCGCGCAGCTTCTGGCGGACGGAGAGGTCGTCCCACTCCTGGGCGTCCTCGACGCCCGCGGAGTGGGCGTCAGTCGCCTCGACGAGCGCCTCGATGGTCTCGGCGTCCTCGTCGGGGTCGAGACCGGCGTCCTCGACGGCCGCGACGACTTCGTCCAGTTCCTCGACCATCGCCTCGACCTGCGGCGTCTCGCCGCCGACGAACGTCTCGTCGAGCACGTCGCCGGACTCGTCGAGGAACGAACTGACGGCCGCCTGGAGTTCGCCCAGGCCCTGGTCGGTCCACTCGGTGGATTCCAGCGTCGACTGTGCGTCCTCGATAGCGGAAACGACGTCCTCGGCGTACGGGCCGCGCGCAGCCTCCAGGTCGTCGCGGAGGTCGGACAGCCGGGACTCGATGGCGTCCGCGGGCGCCTCCTCGTCTTCGTCCTCTGGCTCCGGGAGGTCGGCGGCCTCGAGGTCTGCGGCGACGTCGTCCAGCGTCGCTTCGACGTCGTCGAGGTCGGCTTCTGTCTCCGCGGCCTCCAGGGCGTCGGCGGCCCCGTCGAGGCGCTCCTGCAGCGTTTCAGCGTCGACGTCCGCGACCGGCTCCTCGGTCTCCCCGGACGCTTCGTCGGCCGTCTCGTCGGGTTCCTCGTCCCCGTCGCTCATACCAGTTCGTTCCGCCAGCGCGCCTATGAGCGTTTCCCTTCGGGCCGCCAGTAGAACCGGGGCGCGAGCAGGAAGTACGCCACTGCCCACGCCAGCAGCGCCTTCGGGAACAGTCGCGAGAACACGTCCGGGACGAGGACGGCCGCCGCCTGCACGGCGCCCATCGCGAGCGCGTCACGCGGCAAGAGGTCGGGGTACGTGACGGGCGCGAGCATCGACACCGTGAGGACGGCCGTCGCCGCGACGACGACCTGTGCGCTCGCGACCCCAGTGAGGACGCCCGCCGCGAGCAGCGTCGCCGCGAGCGTCGTGGGCACGCCCTCGGTGTGGTCGTTCCCGGTGTCGTAGGCCGTGTAGAGGCCGAGACGGACGACGCCGGCCGCCACGAACAGGCCGCAGACGGCGACGGCCGCCGTCCCCGCAGTGGTCTCGAACCCCCACGCGTCACGGGCGATGACGGCGACGAGGAACGCCGGGGCGACGCTGAACGACGCCACGTCCGCCAGCGAGTCGAGGTGTTCGCCCGCCGGCGTCCCGCCGTACCGGCGCGCCAGCAGGCCGTCCAGGCCGTCCGCGATGGCGGCCAGAAGCACGAGCCGTGCCGCGAGGCCGACGTCGACGGTCGCCGCCACTACCGCGACGAAGCCGAGTGCCGCGTTCGCCGCCGTCACGGCGTCGGCGACGCCCAACCGGGCGACGAAGCGGGGTTGCATGTTTCCCGCATCTCGGCAGGCGTCCTTACGTGTTTACATCCGGGAGCGACACCACCGGTGCGTGACACCTCGCCCCCGTTCCCAGGGAGTGGGCACGGACCGCGCCGTATAAATGCCCGACGGCCCGACTGTCGCGTATGCAACGCCGGGCGTTTCTCGCGGCCGGGGCGGCGGGCGTCTCCGCGGCGCTCGCCGGCTGCATCGGCCCGTCGCTGTCCGACTACGACATCGGCATGCAGTCGAACGCGTTCGTCCCGGAGCCGGCCGTCGAGGGCGTCGACCCGCCGACGTTCGAAGCGTCCGTCGGCGACACCGTCGTCTGGGCGAACTCGGGGTCTCGCAACCACACCGTCACCGCCTACGACGACGGCATCCCCGAGGGCGCCGACTACTTCGCGTCCGGCGGGTTCGCCGACGAACAGACCGCCCGCGACGCGTGGGCGGACAGCATCGACGGCGGCGGCGTGATTCAGCCCGGCGAGAAGTACGAGCACACGTTCGAGGTCGCCGGCGAGTACTACTACTTCTGCATCCCCCACGAGGGCGCGGGCATGGTTGGAAAAGTCCGCGTCACCGAGTGAGAGCGGCGAGTGAACCGTCGGCGCTGGACGACTGCGGCTCCTCCGGAGCGACCACATTCGAGTGACGGAGTCGCTGCTGTCGGGTCGCGACTGTCGCGAAAAGTGTAGTGTCGGACGGAAGCGAGTTAGGCGTCTTCGTCCGCGGCGACCGCGGTCTCCTCTTCCTCGTAGACTTCCTCCGGCGGCGCTTCCAGCGTCGCCTTCTGGACTTCCACGCGGCGCAGCGGATAGATGGTGTTCGCTTCGCCGTAGATGGCCGAGGACAGTCGGCCCTCGATGATGGAGTCGATGAGCGCCTCGAACGTGCGCTCCTCGCCCGCCTCCTCGACGAGGTCAATCATCGTGCGGCGGATGGCCTTCTGCTGGCTGTGGTCGGCCTGCTTGGTCGTGTACGCGACCGGCTGGACCTTCACGCGGTAGTCGTCCGTCGTGAGGACAGTGATGGTCGCTTCAATCTTCGACGAACCGCGGCGGACGAGACTGCGCTTGTAGTCCCGCGTGAGTTCGTGCTTGATGAACTCCGTGGACGCAGTGTCGCTGCCGACGTCTGTCACCTGGAAGGTGAGTTTGACGTTGTTCTCGCCGCCCTCAGTGAGGTCGCCGAGCGTCGTCTCGATGGTCCGGTCGTAGACCTGTTCCGGTTCCTCTGCGGGGGTCTCGCCGAGCTCCTGCCGGTCGAACTCCTCCGGCGCGAGCACGGTGTACCACCGCTTCTCCTGGTTCTGCTTGGATACGGATCGTTCGCTCATGGGTTGTGTGTCGTGTGTCGGTTTGCGTGCTGTGCGACTTCCACTGCCACCGTGAGGTTCACCACGTAGTCGTCGACAGTCGACTGGAGGCCGCCGGTGTCGTCGCGCTCGATGCGCGTGACGACGGCGCCGTCCTCCACTCTCGTCTCCATCTCTGCGGTGTTGTCCGGGCGGACCGCGCCCGCGACCAGTTCCGGGTCGTCGACGTCGGTGCGGACGGTCGCAGACCGCGTCATAGTCCACCTCGGACGGTCTCCACGAGGTCGACGTCCTGGTCGGCGTCCGTCGTCTCTGCGACGGCGAGCGTCGACGTGCCCACGCTGTCCGGGAGGACGGCGCGGGCGTCGGCGTCCGTCGTCGCGAGCGCCGCGGCACCGTCGCCGACGGCGAGCACCGCGTCCTCGCTCGCGCGATAGTCCCGCACGAGCCGAGCGACGGTCGGGTGCGCGTCCTCGACGTCGACGACCTCCACGCCGCTGTACCGGGACGGGTCGGCGCGCCGCACGGCCTCGTGGGCCGCCGTCGCGTGACTCCGCCACGCGTCCAGCGCCGCCGGGCCGTCGACCTGGCCGAGCGCGAGCGCCACACCCAGACCGGGTGCGTCCCACGCCACCGCGGACAACACGTCCGCGGACCCCTCGACCGTCTCGAAGACGCCCTCGGGCGTCTCGTGCGGCCGCAGGACGTCCGCGACGCGCTCCGCGCCGCGCGCAGTTGCGTCTTCGGTCGCGTCCAGCGCGACCACTGACGCGAGACGGCGCTGCGCGCTCTCGTCCAGTTCCACGGGGAGGTCGAGGCCGGCGAGCACCGCGCCCGCCGCCTGCTCGTCCCCCGAGAACGACGCGTGCATGCGCGTCGAGTACGCCAGCCCGGCCGCGAGGTCTGCAGTCGGTACGCCCACGCCAGGACGCCGCATCAACCCAGCGGCCTCCCGGACGTCGCTCGACGGCTCCACGCCGTCGGCGAGCGCGCCCGCGAACGCCACAACTGGGTCGGGGTCTGCACCCACTGCCTCGGCCGCAGCGAACGCCTCGTTCGCCGCGTCGTCGACGAACACCGCGTCCGCCTCCGGTGACTCACTCCCGACAGCGACGAGTGACGCATCCCCAGCAGCCGGCGCCGACGGCGCGCTCCGCGAAACACGCACCTGGTACGGTACGTCCCGCTGCGCGCACGCACCGGCGAGCATCGCGGCGGCCGCGACGCTCCCGCCAAACGGCGCCGCGACGACGCTGAGGAACTCCGCGTCCACGAGCACCGACTCGGCGTCCCGCTCCGTCGACTGGGCCGTGCGTCCCGTCGTCGCCATCTATTCGAGGAGTTCCTTCGCGTTCTCGTAGGAGT
>JBDGQF010000112.1:0-4948 GCA_042219255.1 Halobacterium sp.
CGCTGCGCTCCGCGCTCGCTTCTCCGTGGCCTTCCTACGGTCGGCCACGCTGCTCACGGCTCGCTCCGCTCGCCGCTCGCTTTCCCGTGGGCTCGCTTCGCTCGCCCACGCCTATAACGTGCGTTTTATAACCGCGACACCAGTATCTGGACGCACGACTATGCCGAGCTCCAATGGACCCCTCAACGGCACGCGAGACAAACTGTCGAACAGCCCACGCGAACGAGGCACGTCGCCGCCGCAGCGCGCGATTGCCGAGTTCGACGAGGGCCAGAAAGTCCACCTGAAGACCGACCCCAGCACGGCAGAGGGTCGCTTCCACCCGCGCTTCGACGGCCTCACGGGCGAAGTCGTCGGCAAGCAGGGCGCCGCGTTCAAGGTCGAAATCAACGACAACGGCAAGGAGAAGACGGTCATCGCGAAGGCTGCGCACCTCCGCGCACAGCAGGACTAGCATGACCATCTTCAAGGAGACGCTCGACGAGGAGTTCCTCACCACCTCCGAGACCAAGGAACTGCTCTCCGAAGTCGAGGCCGAGCGCGCCGCCGAAGAGGAGCGCGAACTCCGCTTCGAACTCGCGCGCGCCATCGAGCACGTCGACCGGTTCGCCGTCCTCGGACCCGAGGAGTCCCGGGAGCTCGTCGCCGACCTGCAGGCCCTCGACGCCGTCGAGGACGAGTCCGTCGCGTACAAAATCGCAGACCTGCTGCCGCGAACGCGCACGGAACTGCGCGCGGTGTTCGCCCAGGAGCGGTACGCGCTCTCCGGGGACGAACTCGACGAAATCCTGAACGTCGTCGCGAAGTACGCCTGACGCGGTACGCGACGCCGTTTTTTCGGAGCCGGATTCCGGCCGAGTCCTGCCACGTAGGCGACCGTTTAAGTGTCGCCTGGGCGTACCCCGTCGTATGAGTGATACGTCTTCGACGGACGACGAAGAGTACGCCGTCGTCCTGGACTTCCTCGCGCACGGCCGTTCGGACGGCGGTCGCGGCTACGGCGACGGGCCGCTCGCGTACGCCGTCTCCACAGACCGGTTCACGCTCTACGAACTGAACCTCGACCCGGACGCGGACATCTCCATCCTCGACCGCGTGCGCATCCGGCCGGAATTCGAGGCGGGCATCGAGCGCGGCCGCGAAGTCGACTACGAAGACCTCTCGGACGGCGCGCGCTCGGAACTGGACTACGTCATCGAGGACATCGTGGACGCCAACGAGCAGCGGTTCGTGGACTTCTACAACGACGCCCAACCCATCTCGCTGCGCCTCCACCAGTTGAACCTCCTGCCGGGCATCGGCGACAAACTCCGGGACAACATCCTCGACGAGCGCAAACGCAACGGCCCCTTCGAGAGCTTCGAGGACGTCGAGGAGCGCGTTGACGGCCTCCACAACCCGAAGGAGGTCATCGTCGAGCGCATCCTCGACGAACTCCAGGAGGACGACCTGAAGTACCAGAACTTCGTGCGGTCGTAGCGCGACGCCGCTGTTTTTCCGCCAGTCTGACACGACAGAAGGTAGCCTTTAGGGCGGGCGGGCGGATACACCCGGCAATGAGTGATTCGCGGGACCCGGACGCGCTGATTCGTCGCGCGGGCCGTCCCGACCCTGAGCGCGACCAGCACTTCCTCGTGGACGACCGCGTCCTCGACCGGATTCCGACGTACGCCGAGGCGTTCGACCGGAGCCACGTCCTCGAAATCGGCGCGGGGACGGGCGCGCTCACCGACCGCTTGCTGGACGTCGCCGGCCACGTCACGACGGTGGAGCGCGACCGCGAGTACGCGTCGTTCCTGCGCGTGGAGTTCGCCGCCGAAATCGACGCGGGCCGCCTGGACGTCGTGCAGGGCGACGCGCTCGACGTCGAGTTCCCCGAGTACACGTGCTGCGTCTCGAACCTACCGTACGGCGTCTCCAGCGAGGTGACGTTCCGCCTGCTGCCGGAGCGCCGGCCGGCCGTCCTGATGTACCAACGCGAGTTCGCCGAGCGGATGGCCGCGGAGTCCGGGACGAGCGACTACGGCCGGTTGTCCGTGGCGACCCAGCACTACGCCGACGTGGAGGTCGTGGAGACGGTGCCGCCGGAAGCGTTCGAGCCGCAGCCGCGCGTTGAGAGCGCGGTGGTGCGGTTGACGCCCCGCGACCCGGACTACGAGGTGGCCGACGAGGAGTTCTTCTTCCGGTTCGTGAAGGCGTTGTTCACGCAGCGCCGGAAGACCGTGCGGAACGCCATCCGGAACACCGCCCACATCTCGGGGCTTGACGATGCGGACGCCGTCGTGGACGCGGTGGACGAGGAGATTCTGGGGAAGCGGCCGGGCGACCTGTCGCCGTCGACGTTCGCGGCGCTGGCGAACGTCGCGCTCGGCGTCCAGCGGGGGCGTGCGCCGTGACGCCGCCGGAGTGGGTGGACGTCGCGGTGGACAACCTCTCGACAGTCGAGCAGGTCGCGGTGTCCGCGGTCGCAGTCGTCGGGTTGCTCGCGGCTGTACTGGTGTCTCGCCGGGAGAGCGCGCGCCGCGAGGGCCGGCTGTCGAGCGTCGTCGCGAGCCTCGGGTCGCTGGCGGCGCTCGCGGTGGTGACGGTGGTCATCGTCGTCGTGTGGGACGCGGAGGCGCTGGCGTGGGAGACGCTCGCGAGCTTCCACGTGCAGGCGACGATGTTCGTCAGGGCGTTCCTCACGGTGGTGTTCCTGGTCGCCGTCTACATGGGGACGGGGGTGGCCCACCGCGCCGTCGAGCGGTTCGTGAAGCGGACGGAGGGCGTCACGGAGCACCAGGCCGAAATTACGTTCCGCATCGTCCAGATTTCGCTGTACGTCCTGACGCTCATCGTCATCCTGGGGTTCTGGAACGTGAACCTCTCCGGCCTGCTCATCGGTGCGGGGTTCGCGGGCATCGTGCTCGGGATGGCGGCGCGGCAGACGCTCGGCGCGGTCATCGCGGGCCTGGTGTTGATGTTCTCGCGGCCGTTCGAAATCGGTGACTGGGTGGAGGTCGGCGACAAGGACGGCATCGTCACGGACATCACCATCGTGAACACGCGCCTGCAGACGTTCGACGGTGAGTACGTGATGTTGCCGAACGACTACGTCGGGTCGAACGAGGTCGTGAACCGGTCGCGGAAGGGGCGCTTGCGGATTCACGTGGAGGTCGGCGTGGACTACGGGACGGACGTCGACCGCGCGATGGACGTCGCGAAGGACGCGATGGGTGACGTCGAGGACATCCTGACGGTGCCGCGGCCGCAGGTCGTGTTGAAGTCCTTCGACGATTCCGCGGTCGTCCTCGACCTCCGGTTCTGGATAGACAAGCCGAGCGCGCGCCGCCGGTGGCGCGCCCAGACGGCGGTCATCTCCGCGGTGAAGGAGGCGTTCGAGGCGGAGGGCGTGAAGATTCCGTTCCCGCAGCGCGAACTGTCGGGGCGCGCGGAGACCGGCGGCTTCAGGGTCGCCGAGCAGCCGCCGGCGGCCGCGGGCGAGACGGACGACCGGTCGGCCGCCGAGGGGGAGACGCCCGACCGCCGGATAGACGACGCCGGCCAGGAGGGCGAAAGCGGAGACGAGAGTGCTGGTGACGGCCAGAACGGGGACAGCGGGGACAGGAATGAGTGACCTCGCCGAGCGCCGCGGCTCGGAGACGACGGTCTACCAGCCCGCGGAGGACTCGCTGTTGCTCGCGGAGACGGCCGTCGAGGAGGTCGACGGCCGGGACAGCGTCCTGGAGGTGGGTACCGGCTCTGGGTACGTGGCGGCGACGGTGGCCGACGAGGCCGGAGCGTCCGTCGTCGGCTCCGACCTGAACCCGTACGCGTGCTTGCAGGCGCGCGACCGCGGCGTGCCGGTGGTGCGCGCCGACCTGGTGTCGCCGTTCCGGGACGACGCGTTCGACGTGGTGCTGTTCAATCCGCCGTACCTGCCGCGGGACGAGGACGCTGCGCGCGACGACTGGATGGAGGTCGCGCTCTCGGGCGGCGAGACCGGCCGCGAGGTCGTGGAGCCGTTCCTGGACGCGGTGGGGCGCGTGCTCGCGTCCGATGGCTTCGTCCTCCTGCTGGTGAGCACGCTGACCGGCGTCGAGGAGGTCGTGGAGTACGCGGGCGGGCGCGGGTTCTCGGCGGCGGCCGTCCGCGAGGAGTCCTACTCGTTCGAGACGCTGTCCGTCCTCAAGCTCTGGAATAACCAGTAAACATATTCTACAACGGAAAATATTAAACGTGGGTATGTCGTAGCTGGCGGCATGGAGCGACTCGCCACGACACCGGGCCTCTACCCCCTCCCCGACGACGCCAAGGAGACGTTGTCGGGCCTCAAGGGCCACCAGAAGCACGACCTCGTCAGCGGCGACGAGAGCGCGGAAATCGAGTCCGTCTACGACGACGTCCGCGAGGAACTCGTCGCCGTCCAGCAGGACGCAGGCCTCGACCGCGTCGTCGAAGGACAGGCGCGCTGGGACGACATGCTCGCCCACCCCCTGACCGTCCACGACAACGTCCAGACCGGCGGCATCGTCCGGTACTACGACAACAACAACTTCTACCGCGACCCGATCGTCCAGGGCGACCTGACGTTCTCCGGCGACCTCGCCGCCGACCTCGAAGCGGCCGCCGACCTCACCGACGACCTGCAGGCCGTCGTCCCCGGCCCGTACTCGCTGGCCGACCTTGCGACCGACGACCACTACGGCGACGACGAGGAGTTCCTCGCCGCCGTCGCCGACTTCCTTGCCGGCGAAGTCGAGGCGTTCCCCGAGGTCGAGTCCGTGTTCGTCCTCGAACCGTCGCTGGTCACCAACCCGCCCGGCGACGGCGAGGACGCGCGCGCCAGCGACGCCATCGACACCGTCGCGTCCGCGACCGACGCCGACGTCGTCGCGCACACGTACTGGGGCGCGCTCGACGAGAAAGTCCACGCGCACCTCCTGGACGCCGACGTCGACGCCGTCGG
>JBDGQF010000060.1:0-4936 GCA_042219255.1 Halobacterium sp.
AACTGGGCAGCGGCGAGGACGAGTGGCGCGACCCCGAGGGGGCGCGAGCGGTCGCGGAAGCCGTCCTCGACCTTCGCGGCGTCGACCCGCGTAGTGGGCGCGCGGTCGTCGCGTTCGGCGGCGGGCACTACGCGCCACGCCCCACGCGAATCGTCCGGGAGACGGACTGGGGCGTCGGGCACGTCGCCGCGGACTGGTGTCTGGACGACCTCGGCGACCCGCGAGCGCACGAGGACGTCGTCGCGGAGATGTTCGAGGCGAGCGGCGCCGAGCACGCCGTTGTGGACGGCGACCTGCCAGCGGTCGAGGACGTGGTCGAAGACCTGGGCTACCGCGTCGTCAGCGAGACGTGGGTGAGGGAGACCGACGGCGTCCCCCTCGCACTCGCGGACAGCCTCGAAGCCGCGGTCTGCGCGGTCGAGGACGGCCTCCGGTTCGGCGACCCGGCGGCCGTCGAGGACGCCACGGTGGTCGACGACTACACGGTCGTCGACGTGCCGGCCGACCTCCTGGACGCCGCCCACGCCACCGATCCGGACGCGACTGTCGACGCCGCCCGCGAGACGGCGCTGGCGTACGACACCGACGAGAACGGGAACCGCCTCGCCGGCACGGCGGCGTTCGCCGACGAGGCGGCGTTCGACGAGTTCGTGTCGCGACTCGCTGCCGTCCTCGAACGCGACTACGACGACGTGAACCGAGAGAACGGCACGCTCACCGCGACCAGGGAGGCGTTCGACCCCGCGGCCGCCAGCAGACTCGGCGTCCCGGAAGGCCCGAAGTTCGGGCAGTTGGCGTCCGGCGACCCCGTCGAGGTGGACGGCGTCGAGGTCAGGCCGGCGGACGTCGCCCGCACCGAGACGACGTCAGTTTCGGTCGGGTTCCGCGAGTGGGCGCGTGAGCGCGTACGACGCCCGTCCGACGCGGAGGGGAAAGGTAATTAAGCCTCACACGCTACCCGTAACCCAACAATGGACTCGATTGTCGAGGACGCCATCGACGAAGCCGAATCGGCGGAGTCGGCTTCGGACTCGGGGGACGTCCCCTCGGAAGACCCCACGGCGAGCGTGCCGACGGGGGAGATGACTGACGACGAACTCGAAGACGTTCTACAGGAACTCCAGACGAACATCACCGTCGTCGGGTGTGGCGGCGCCGGGTCGAACACCATCAACCGGATGTTCGAGGAAGGCATCCACGGCGCGTCCCTGGTCGCCGCGAACACGGACGTCCAGCACCTCGTGGAAATCGACGCGGACACGAAGATTCTCATGGGCCAGCAGAAGACCCAGGGGCGCGGCGCCGGCTCCCTCCCGCAGGTCGGCGAGGAAGCCGCCCTGGAGTCCCAGGACGAAATCCGGGACTCCATCGAGGGCTCGGACATGGTGTTCGTCACCGCCGGCCTCGGCGGCGGCACCGGCACTGGCTCCGCGCCCGTCGTCGCGAAGGCCGCCCGCGAAGCCGGCGCGCTCACCATCGCCATCGTCACCACGCCGTTCACCGCGGAAGGCGAAGTCCGGCGCACGAACGCGGAAGCCGGCCTCGAACGCCTCCGCGACGTCGCCGACACCGTCATCGTCGTGCCGAACGACCGCCTGCTCGACTCGGTTGGCAAACTCCCCGTCCGCGAGGCGTTCAAGGTCTCCGACGAAGTCCTCATGCGCTCTGTGAAGGGCATCACGGAACTCATCACGAAACCCGGCCTCGTCAACCTCGACTTCGCCGACGTCCGCACCGTCATGGAGAAGGGCGGCGTCGCCATGATTGGCCTCGGCGAAGCCGACTCCGACGCGAAGGCCGCCGACTCTGTCAAGAGCGCGCTGCGCTCGCCGCTCCTCGACGTCGACATCTCCTCCGCGAACTCCGCGCTCATCAACGTCACCGGCGGCCCCGACATGAGCATCGAGGAAGCCGAGGGCGTCGTCGAACAACTGTACGACCGCATCGACCCGGACGCCCGCATCATCTGGGGGACCAGCGTCGACGAGGAACTCGACGGCGAGATGCGCACGATGGTCGTCGTCACCGGCGTCGACTCGCCCCAGATTTACGGGCGCAGCGACGCCGCAGAACCCGAACCCGAGCCCGACGGCGGCAACACCGACATCGAGGACATCGACTACGTCGAATAACGGCGTCCCCGCGGCCCGGTCGACCACGGCCGCGAATCGAGTCCGTCCACTGCTGTTCTCTCCGGTCGTCCGACGCCGCGTTCACGGCGCGCGCCCGCCCAGTCCAGTTCCAATAGATAAAAGAGCGCTCGCCGACTCTACTCTTACATGGACGTTCCCCTAGAGCTTTCAGCATACACGCGCGTGCTGCGGATGGCCAGCACGCCGTCGTGGGAGGAGTTCTCCCAGATCGCGAAAATCGCCGGCGCCGGCATCCTCCTCGTCGGCCTGCTCGGCTTCATGATATTCCTCGTGATGGAAGGCGTCACGTCGGTGATTTGAGGATGGGCGTGTACGCAGTGAAGACGACGGCCAGCCAGGAGCAGACCGTCGCGAGCATGATTGCCAACCGCGAGGCCGACGAGATTCACGCGGTGCTGGCGCCGGACGCGCTCACGAGCTACGTGATGGTGGAAGCGGACAACCACAACATCATCGAGCGCGTGATGGAGGAGATTCCGCACGCCCGCAGCCTCGTCCCCGGCGAGTCCGGCATCAGCGAGGTCGAACACTTCCTCTCCCCGAAACCGGACGTCGAGGGCATCGCGGAGGGCGACATCGTCGAACTCATCGCCGGCCCGTTCAAGGGCGAGAAAGCCCAGGTGCAGCGCATCGACGAGAGCAAAGACCAGGTCACCGTCGAACTGTACGAAGCCACGGTTCCGATTCCGGTCACCGTCCGCGGCGACCAGATTCGCGTGCTGGATTCCGAAGAACGCTAGGCGTTCTTCGACGTCTCGTTCGTTTTTCCTCACGAGACCGGCGAGGAGCGCTGAACGCGCTCCTCGGGCAGCGCGCCGCTGTGTTCCTCCGTCGTCAGTCCGCGTCGGACTCAACGATCGTGTTCGAGAGCGTGCCGACGCCCTCGTACGTGATTTCCACGGTGTCGCCCGGTCCGACGAGCCCTGGGTTCGCGGGGCTGCCGAACGCGACGACGTCGCCCGGCTGGAACGTGAACCGCTCGGAGAGGAAGGAGACGACCTCGTAGGGGTCGAACAGCATCAGTTCCGTGTTGGCTTCCTGGCGGCGCTCGCCCGCGACGTCAGTGTACATGTCGATGCCCGTGGGGTCGACGTCCGTCTCTATCCACGGGCCGAGCGGGCCAGACCGGTCGAACGCCTTGCGCGCGGTGCGGCCCGGCTGGTCGAGCGCGTCCAGGTCGTTCATGATGGTGAACCCGCGGAGGACGTCCGGGACGTCGGCCTCGTCGACGCGGTGGCACTGTTCGTCGACCACGGCGGCGAGTTCGCCGGCGTACGTCAGTTCGTCGGTGAACGTCGGGTACGGGACGTCGTCGCCGTGGGCGGCCACCGAGACGGGCGGCTTGATGAAGAAGTCCGGCTGGTCGGGGCGCTCGTAGTCCATCTGGTCGAGGGTCGCGGCGTAGTTCCGGCCGACGCAGTACAGCGCCGACGGCTCGCAGGGCGGCGCGAGCGCGCCGTCCTCGCCGACGACGTACTCGGCGTCCTCGGTAGCGACGACGCCGTCGCGGTACTCGCCGGAGACGACGCCGTCTGGCGTCCGGAGTCGTGCCAGTCGCATGGCTGGACGTTACGGACGCGCGGCAAATCGCTTACGGACGGCGGTTGGCAGAACTAACTCGTGGTCGCTGGGACGGCGTCCGTGGCGTCGACGGCGTCGACCGTCTCGTCGCTGAGGAGGTCGTCGAGGACGTCCGGGTCGAGTTCCTCGGCGACGTCGTCGAGGACGCCCTCGCGTTCCTTGATGGCGGCGGCGTCGCCGTCGTAGAACCGGACGTATTCGGCGCGAGTGTGCTCGCGGAGGCCGTGCTTGATGGCGAAGTAGCCCTCGGGCACCGTCTCGCCGCAGATTTCGCACTCGTGGGTGTCGTGGTCGGCGACCTGGTGGGCGAGCAGCGCCTCTACGCGGTCGAAGGCAGACCCACAGCCGACAATCGCACACTCCCACCGAGACATGCTCGGGTATAGCCTGAACGAGCAGATAAACTTTGTGTCGGCACAGCGACCACTGAACCCGTGCTGTCCGTCGAATGTCAGCCGTGCGTCAGACGAGTTCTCAGTTGTGAAACCGCCTTTAGGCGCATGTTAACTACACACATTCGGCTGGGTCTGTCGGCCGCAGCGGCGGTGAGACCAGCAGCCAGGACTATTCCGGCTCGACCGTGGCGGCGTCGGCTTCGGGCGACTTGCCGTGCTCGCTCCCCCACTCGCGGAGCGCCGAAATCACCGGTCGGAGCGCCCTGCCGCGCTCCGTCAGCGAGTACTCCACGGCCACCGGCTTCTCGTCGAGCACGTCGCGTTCGACCAGGCCGTCGGCGGCCAGGTCGTCCAGTGCCGCCGATAGCGTCTTGTTCGTGACCGGCGGAATCGCGGCCGCGAGTCCGTTGAACCGCATCGCACCGTCGTCGAGGAGTGTCGCAACGACCACGGCGTCCCACTTGTTCCCGATGGCGTCCACCGCGCACGCCAACCCACACCAGTCGTCGTCCGCGCACCACTCCGCCAGACAGTCCGCCTCGCCGGTGTCGGCGTCACAGGCCATGCCGCGTCCAACTCGCCCCCACCGGAAAGTCCTTCGTTCCGTACACCCGCCCCGCCGTGTCGCGCGCCCAAGACGCCTACGCCGCGAGTCGCTCGCCCCACACCACCGGCCGCGCCGTTTCGGTGCCGAAACCTGGTTTCGCTAGGGTTGCCGAGCGCTTATCCGGCCGGTCGCGCTTGGTCGACGTATGCCGGAAGTCACAATCGAGTACTGCGTGCCCTGCGGCCACCTCGAACGCGCGA
>JBDGQF010000020.1:0-4904 GCA_042219255.1 Halobacterium sp.
GCTGGAAGCCGTCGTGCGTGACGATGCCCGCGGACTCCTGGCCGCGGTGCTGGAGCGCGTACAGCGCGTAGTACGTCGGGAAGGCGGCGTCGCGGCCGTCGAGGGAGACGCCGACGACGCCGCACTTCTCCGTCGGGTGGTCGAAGTCGGGTCCGTCGCGCCCGGGTGACATACGCTGAGGTTCCGGCCGCGCCACGGTAAACCTTCCGCAACCGTGTCGAACTCGCCGATTCGAGCTCGAAATCTATCCACGAACGTGCAACACCTTGTCAGCACCGCGCAACAGTGCCGGTGACGTCAGTTCGAGCGTCGCCGGTGCCAGACGCGCCAGCTCCAGCGCTGCCGGTGCCAGCGACGCCACTACTGGACTGTCTGGAATGACGGCGCTCCTCAGCCCCTATGTATCAGGACTCTGGCGCCGACACGCGGCGCTGTCCGGTGGTGAGAACGCAGAGAGAAACGGGAACCGTTAGTTGTCGCCGGTCTTCTCCTGCCAGCTGTAGTCGCGGCGCTTCGCGGACTCGCCGAAGCCACAGCTCGAACAGACTTTCTTCTTCGTGTGGTAGGACTTCTCGCCACAGCGGCGGCACTTCGTGTGCGTCGTGACGTTCTTCTTCCCCTGACTCGGGGTGCCTGCGCCCGTCATGGTTTGATGGTTACGACGTTGTCGCCACGGATAATCGTTGTGTCTTCGCCCTCCAGCACGATGTTCATGTGCTGGTCGTAGCCCGTCAGGACGCCGGTGAACTCCTCGCCGTCCTTGAGTCTGACCGTGACGGTCTCCTCCAGGGACTCCTCGAGTACGTCGAGTGGTCGGCCGCTCATACGCGAACGAGCGCCCGTCGCGTCTATAAGCGTACCGGACCGCGGACGCGAGCGCCGTCCTCAGCCACAGATGCCCGCCTGCGGTCGGCGCGCCGCGTCGAACGACCCGCTAGACGTCCACGGCGAACGACTCGCGGCCCGCCTCGCGCTCCGCGAACGCCGCCAGCAGGGTCGCTGCGTCCTCCATGTCGTCGGTGTCGACGACCTCCGCGGGCGTGTGCATGTACCGGTTCGGGATACCGAGCGCGACGGTCGGGATGCCCGAGCGCTCCGTGAACACCGCGTCCGCGTCCGTCCCCGTCGTCACCGACATCGCTTCCAGCTGGACGTCGATTCTCTCGGCGTCCCCCGCCTCGCGGACGGCGCGCGCGACTTCGGCGTGACTCGACCCGCCGCGCGTCACCGTCGGCCCGGCGCCGAGTTCGACCTCGCTGGCGTGCGAACTCGGGTACGTCGGGTTGTCAGCGGCGTGCGTGACGTCCACGACGACGGCGACGTCCGGGTCGACGTCGAACGCGACCATGCTCGCGCCGTTCGTCCCGAGTTCCTCCTGGACGGTGTTAATCGCGTACACCCTCGCGTCGACGCCGCGGTCGGCGGCGCGCCGGAGCGCCTCCGCGGCGACCCACGACCCCGCGCGGTTGTCGAGGCCGCGGCCCGCGAGTCGCGTGCCGGCGAGGTCGTGGACGCCCGCCGCGAGCGTCGCCGGGTCGCCGACTTTCAGTAGCTCTCGCGCGTGCTCGCCGTCCGCCGCGCCGACGTCGACGATTTGCTCGGTGACGTCCGCTGGCTCGCTGTCCTCCCCGCTCTGTAGGTGGACGGCGGTCTGGCCGACGACGCCGTTCACGGTGCCCTCGGCGGTGTGAACCTCGACCTGCGTGCCCTCGGTCACCGACTTGTCGACGCCGCCGAGCGGACGCACGCGCACGAACCCGTCGTCGGTGATTGCCGTCACCACGAACCCGAGTTCGTCCGCGTGCCCCGTGAACGCGATTTCGGTGGCGTCCGCGCCGCCGCCCTCGTAGACGGCGATTGCGTTCCCGTACGCGTCGGTGCGCACGCTGTCCGCGAACTCGGAGACGTAGTCCACCCAGACGCGCTGGCCCGCCGTCTCGTAGCCGGACGGACTCGGCGTCTCCAGGAGGCGTCGCAGGAAGGCGTCTCGCGTCTCGTCCATGCGCCCACTCGCCAGCGCGGCGCCAAGAACGCTCCGGAACACACTCCCCAAACGGCTAACTGCTCGCGCGCCGAACTCCGGGACATGGGAATCATCGAGTTCCACTTCCACGACCCCGACTTCGACTTCTCGCCCTCCATGACGACCGGCGGCGGGGAAGAACACGACGAGGAAGCGTCTGCCGAGGAGACCGAGGCCTACGGTGACTGGGAGACCGAGGGCGGCGAGTCCGGCGGCGTCGGCGCCGGCGCGCTCGTGGCGCTCGTCGTGCTCGTCGCGCTCGCCGTGCTCGCAGGCCTGAAGCGCCGCAAGGGCGGCGGCGACGAAGAGGACGAGGTCGAACTGGAGGCCTGACGAGCAGAAGGGCTTTGGCCGTCCGCAACCCACTCGCTGTATGACGCTTCTCGAGAGCGCCCGCGCCGTCGCGGGCGCCAGCGGCGACGGCGCCGTCGACTGGGCGGCCGTCGCAGACGCCGCGAAAGCAGCGACAGCGCCCGGCGACGTCGACCTCTCCGAGGCCGAAGCGGAAGCCTACGCCGCGGACGTCCGGGACGCCCGCGAGCGCCTCCGCGACGTCTCCGGGATGGCGTTCGACGTCCCGGACACCGTCGAAATCCAGAACCGCCACCACTGGCTGGACGCCAACGTCGGGACGTTCCGGCGCGCGTTCGAACCACTGAACGACCGCGCCGACGTCCTCCCTGGCGTCGCGCGCTCCGTGAACACGGCGACCACGGCGGGCGCGCTCGCGTTCGTCTCCCGGCACGTCCTCGGCCAGTACGACCCCCTCCTGCTCGCGGACGGCGACGACCACGCGCTCTACTTCGTCCACCCGAACATCAAGCGGGTCGCCGACGAACTCGACGTGGCGTTCCCGCGGTTCCGCCGCTGGATTGCGTTCCACGAGGTCACGCACGCCGCCGAGTTCGGCGCCGCGCCCTGGCTGTCGGACTACCTGGAAGCGCGCCTCGAGGACGGCGTCGCCGCGCTCTCCGAGGGCACCGTCCGCAGCGAGGCGTTCCAGGAGTTGAACGTCGCGATGACGTCCGTCGAGGGGTACGCCGAACTCCTCATGGACGAGGCGTTCGACGGCGAGTACGACGACCTCCGCCGGAAACTCGACGCGCGCCGCCAGGGCGGCGGCCCCCTGGCGAAACTCTTCAAGCGCGCGCTCGGCTTCCAGTTGAAGCGCGAGCAGTACGAGCGCGGCCGCGAGTTCTTCGACATCGTCGCCGCCGACCGCGGCCTCGAGGGCGCCAGCCGCGTCTGGGCGTCCCCCGAGTACTTGCCGACCGACGAGGAACTCGACGCGCCGGAACTGTGGCTCGCGCGATATCCCGCCGAGTAACCGCACGTAACCGGCCGTAGCGCGCCGTCTCGCGGCCCGACGCGGCGCCCCCGGGACGGCTCAGTCTGCGGACAGCCTTACACGCGTGCCGCCCGTATTTTCGCGTACAATGAGTCGCCTCAAGCGCGCAGTCAGTCGAGCGAAGTACGCAGCAATCGGCGCCGCCCTCGGCGGCGCAGTCGGCGGGTTCGTCAGTCGGAACGCGGCGAGCACTGGCGCGGGCGTCGGCGCGCTTGCCGGTGCAATCGTCGGCGAGAAGCGCGTGGACGTCAGCAAGGTCGTCGACGACGTCAAGGAGAAGAAGCCGTCGCGGAAAGCCAGCGAATAGCGGCCCGCGACCGCTGCCGGCGGCGCCGACCCTCGATGCTATCTTTTGCGGACTCACACCGGAGAGCGCCCAGCACGCGCTTCTCGCCGGCCGCGCCGGCGGCTATAAGTCTCAGTGTGACAATCGTACACACGGGGAGAGTGCCGTGCCAGAGACCTGCCACGTCTGCGGGAACGACGTGCCGCTCAGCCACGCCGTCCACACCACGATTCACACAAAGACCGACGCCGGCGTCGTCGACCACTACGTCTGCCGGTCGTGCTACGAAGACCGCGTCGAACCGCTGTTCGAAGCCTGAACGGGCGACCGTGGGGCTGTAGCGGGACTGCCGGCGTAGCGCGCGGCCAGAGCGACTGCTAGCGCTCCCCTCACAGTCGATAGAAGCCCTGTCAGCGGACGCCCGGCGAGTCAGTGGAACCCGCGGCCGACGTCGTCCGCTTCGACTAGGTCGTCCAGTTCCTTGTCCAGCAGTTCCTCAGCGTCCGCGAACTCGTCGGCGAGCGCGTCCACCTCCTCCGGCCGGCCGTACGGGTCGTACTCCATCGGGCCGAACGCCGGACTGTCCAGCGTCTCCATCACGTCGTCGAAGAAGTCCGACGGCGTCGTCGGCGCGTCCGCGTGCGCCTGCACCACCTGCTCCAGTTCGCTCGCCTTCTCCTCGGCCTCGGCCTCGTCCTCCACCGGCTGCTGCACCGCGAACCGGCCCGCGTCCGAATCCGGGAGGTAGTCCGTCAACCCATCGTCGACCTTCCGCGCGACCCGCGCCCCCACGCCCCTCACCTCGAAGGGGTTCTTCGCGTACGTCTTCAAGTGATAGACGCCCTGCGACGGGTGCCCGAGGTAGAAGTCCTCACCGACCCCGGACTCGCGGTCACCAGCCACTGCACGCCAGTCGTCGGGGTCGGCGCTCGACTCCACGACGTCCGAGACGATGTCCTCCCAGTCCCGTACTCGCATCGGACGCCCATTAGGCGGTCGCGGACTTAAACCGTCGCTTCGCGGTCAAGCGTGGCCGCTCGCGTTTAGGGGGTGCCCGAGCCGTTCGCGGTTCCCAGTGCCCGCACTTCGTTTCGCTCGCCCACGCCGTTCGCGGTTCACTCCGCTCACCGCTCACAATAACGTGGCCTCACTTTGTTCGGCCACGCTGCTCACGGCTCGCTTCGCTCACCGTTCGCCACAACGTGGCCTTCCTACGGTCGGCCACGCTGCTCGCGCATCGCTGCGCT
>JBDGQF010000212.1:0-4862 GCA_042219255.1 Halobacterium sp.
GCTGTTCGGGCCGGCGCGCGAGCACTTCAAGACGCTGTACTTCCAGTGGGAGCTCTCGGAGCTGTCCCGCCAGCTGTTGTACGCGGCGGTGCCCGCGCTCGCCGCCGCAATCGCCGCACTCCTGTTGTTCGACCCGGCACAGTTCCCGGGCGCGACGCTCGGCGTCAGCCACGCGCTCGTCGTGGTGAGCGCGGCGGCCACCGTCGCCGTCCTGCCGTTCGCGCTCCTGCTGGCGTACATCCTCCGCATCATCACGGTGACGAAGCGCACGCTCTCCATCGGGCCGTTCGTGCTCCGGGAGACCGACCGGTCGGCAGACGTGGACTACAGCGAGTAGGGCGGATTCCAGGGGCCGTGCCGGCTGACGGCGAGGTGGGTCGCGACGAGCACGAACACGCCCACGACGAACGCGGCGACGTCGACGGCGGCGTCCGCGATGCCGAGGGAGACGATGAGAACAGTCGCGTACGCGGGCGGGTGGAGGCTGTCAGTCGCGTACATGCCGGCCGTCGCGGCCACCGTCGCCGCGAGCGCCGCGGCGACCCGCCGGAGACCGGCCGTCGAGAACGCTGCCGCGTCGAGCATCGGCGCGGCGCCGCTGGCGAACGCGACCGCCGCAGCGAACGCCGTGGACGCGCCGACTAGCTGGCCGACGACGACGCGGCGCGGCCGGTCGTCGATGGCTGCGAGCACGTACGCTGACGGGCCGAGACTCGGGAGGAGAATGGCGGCGCCGGTCGCCCACGCGAGCGCGCCGAGCACGGCCAGCAGGAACGCGACGTACGTCCCCGCGCCGAGACCCAGCGACCGCTCCATTCAGTTGTCGACGAAGTCCGGCTCGGTGCGCTTCTCCGCGACCTCCTCGTCGAGGTGGTCGAGGAAGACGTCGAGGTCGACGTCGTTTCGCTCGCGCTCCTGGCGGTCGCGAACCGACACCGTCCCGGCTTCCTCCTCGTCGTCGCCGAGGACGAGCATGTAGGGGACGTTGTCGTCGTGGGCCTGCTGGATTTTCCGGCCGACCGTCCAGTCGCGGTCTTCGACCTCGACGCGGTAGCCGTCGAGTTCGTTCTTCACGCGGTGGGCGTACCCGAGGTTGTCGTCCGTGACGGGGAGGATGCGGACCTGTTCGGGCGCCAGCCACGTCGGGAACCGGCCGTTGTAGTGCTCGATGAGCACCATGAAGAACCGCTCGTAGCTCCCGTAGAGCGCGCGGTGAATCATCACCGGCTGGTGGGCTTCGTTGTCCGACCCCGTGTACTCGAGGTCGAACCGGTCGGGCATGTTGAAGTCCAGTTGGACGGTCGGGCCGTCCCACGTGCGGCCGAGCGCGTCCTCGAACGCGAAGTCGATTTTCGGCCCGTAGAACGCGCCGTCGCCGGGTTCGAGGTCGTAGTCGACGTTCTGCTGGTCGAGCACGTCGCGCAACTGGGACTCGGACTTCTCCCAGATTTCGTCGCTGCCGACGGACTTCTCGGGGCGGGTCGCGAGCGCGACCTCGTAGTCGAGGTCGAACGTGTCCAGGACTTCGATGATGAGGTCCATGATGCGCCGGACTTCCTCCTCGATTTGGTCGGCGCGCGCGAACACGTGGCCGTCGTCGATGGTGAACGCCCAGACGCGGGAGAGCCCGGAGAGTTCGCCGCGCTGCTCGCGGCGGTACACCTTGCCGTCCTCGAAGTACCGCACGGGGAGGTCGCGGTAGCTCCACGACGACTGGTCGAAGATGGTGGCGTGGCCCGGACAGTTCATCGGCTTCAGGCCGTACTCCTCGTCGTTGACGTCGAGGAGGAACATGTCGTCGACGTAGTTGTCGTAGTGCCCGGACTGCTTCCACAGTTCCGTGCGGAACAGGTGGGGGGTCTCCACTTCCTCGTAGCCCATGTCGCGGTTGAGGCCGTGGACGTAGTCCGAGAGTTCGCGCAGCACCGTCTTCCCCGCGGGATGGTACAGGGGGAGGCCGGGGCCGGTGACGTCCGGGATGGAGAACAGGTCCATCTCGGAGCCGAGTTTCCGGTGGTCGCGCTCCTTGGCCTCCTCGCGGCGCTGGAGGTACTGTTCGAGTTCGTCCTCCGTGGGGAACGCCGTGCCGTAGACGCGCGTCAGGGTCTCGCGCTCCTCGTCGCCGCGCCAGTACGCCGCGGAGGTCTCGAGGACTTCGAACCCGCCGATTTCGCCCGTGGAGTCGACGTGCGGGCCCTGGCAGAGGTCTTCGAAGCCGTCCTGGCGGTAGAAGCTCACGGGGTCGTCGCCCGCGGCCTCCGTCTCCAGAATCTCGCGCTTGAACGGGTTGTCCTCGTACTTCTCGAAGGCGTCCTCGCGGTCGTACTCGACGCGCTCGACGTCGTAGTCCGCGTCGATGATGTCCTCGGCCTCGGCCTGGATTTCCGCCAGGTCGTCGGCGTCGAGTTCGACGTCCGCGACGTCGTAGTAGAACCCCTCCTCGGTGTACGGCCCGATGGTGAGTTTCGCGTCGGGGTGGTGGCGGAGGATGGCCTGCGCGAGGACGTGCGCCGCCGTGTGGCGGAGCGCGTCGAGGTACTCGTCGGAGTCCTCGGTGACGATTTCGATTTCGCAGTCCTCGGTGATGGACTCCTCCTTCGCGACGAGTTCCCCGTCGATCTTCCCGGCGACTGTGTCACGGCCGAGGCCGGGCCCAATTTCGAACGCTACGTCCTCGACCGTCGCCCCGGACTCGACGTCGAGCGTCGACCCGTCCGGGAGCGTCACAGTGACACTGCTCATGCTGGCTGTGTGTTCGCCCGGAGACACCCATAAGCCTGTTGAGACGGTGCGATGACGTGACAACCCACCGGAAGGCTGACTACGTTTCGCGCGCGCCGGTGCCGGGCCGGTCGGCAGCCTGCAGGTCGATGTGGCCGGCGGGCATCGGCACGCCCTCGAAGTCGTCGCGCTCCAGGAGCAGCGACCCGTCGAGGTCGGCGTAGTCCAGGAGGGGCGCGAGGTGGCAGGCGGCCGCGATGGACGCGTTCGACTCAATCATACAGCCACACATGACTTCGAGGCCGTGCGCGCGGGCGGCGTGAATCAGGCGCTTGGCTTCGCGGAGGCCGCCGGTCTTCATGAGTTTCAGGTTCGCGATGTCGCACCTGTCCGCGATGTCCGGGACGTCGCTGGCGACGACGCAGGACTCGTCGGCGGCGATGGGGAGCGCGGAGCGCTCGTACACGTACTTCAGGCCCTCCGTGTTCTCCGCGGGCACTGGCTGTTCGACGAACTCGACGCCGTAGTCGTCGAGCCACTCGATGTTCCGGACCGCCTCCTTCGGCGTCCACGCCTCGTTGGCGTCCACGCGAATCGTGGCGTCCGGCGCCGCGCGCCTGACCGTCGAGAGGAGTTGCTCGTCCCGTGGCGTCCCGAGTTTCACCTTCAGCGTGCCGTAGCCGCGGTCGACGGCCTCCAGGGTCTTCTCGCGCATCGTCTCCTCGTCGTCGATGCCGATGGTGTACGACGTGTCGAGGGACTGCGCGGGGTCGAGCCCCCAGTACTCGTACAGCGGGAGGCCGGCGCGCTTCGCGGCGAGGTCGTGGAGCGCGATGCTGACCGCCGACCGGGCCGCCGGGTTGCCCTCGACGACCTCCCGCATCCCGGCTTCGATGCGCGCGAGGTTGTGCGGGTCGTCGACGCGTTCGACGACCGCGAGGAGGTCTGGGAGGACGGCTTCGACGGTCGCGAGCGTCTCGCCGTAGTGCGCTGACGGCCCCGCGCCGCCGACGCCGACGTTGCCGTCGTCGTCCTCGATTCGCACGATGGCGACGCCCGCCGTCTCCTGGGTGCCACGCGAAATAGTGAACGGGTACTCCAGGGGGAACTCCGTCGTCTCGAACGTCGCCCTCATCGAATCACCTCCACGACAGAGTCCGGCCCGAACCGCACGGGGTCGTCGGCCGGCGCGCCGATTTCGTTCGAGAAGTCAGCGACCGCGCCGCGCGCTTCGGTGTCCGTGTCGACGCTGCGCGTGTTCAACATGCCGCCGACGACTTCCGCCTCGCTCACGGGCGCGGCGAACTCCTCGTACCGGTCGACGAACGACGCCACGGGCGGGAGCGACTGGTCGTAGCCGTGCACGGAGTCGCGGCCGTGCTCGTGGCAGAGCACGAAGTAGTCCGGCATCGCGCCGTGCACGATGCTCGCGGTGACGCCGGAGTACGCCGGGTGGACGAGGCTCGCCTGCCCCTCCACGAACACGTAGTCGTGGTCGGCGCCGGCGTCCAGCACCATCTGTTCGACGGCGCCCGCGGCGAAGTCCGAGATGACGCGGTCGACGGGGACGCCCGCGCCCTCGATGAGGATGCCGGTCTGGCCGGTCGCGACGAACGCCGCGTCCATCCCCTCCGCTCGCGCGTACTCGTACATCTCGCGCGTCGCGGTCATCTTCCCCACCGAGCAGTCCGTGCCGACTGTCGCGACCACGGTGGCGTCGACGCTGTCCGCCACGCCGTCGGCGACGCCCAGGCCTTCGGGTGGCCGGCGGACGTCCCAGAGTTCGCAGCCGTGTTCGGCGGCCAGCGACGCGAACTCGTCGTCGTCCTCCAGGAAGTAGTGGAGCCCAGAGTAGACGTCACAGCCGCGTTCGAGCGCGTTCCGGACGTCCGGCCGCCAGGACTCGTCGAACCCGCCGCCGATGGGCGCGATGCCGATGACCAGGGCGTCCACGTCCGCGTCGACGTCGCTCATCGACGCGACGACCGGCGCGTCCTGGACGTCCGCGATGTGGTCGTGGACGCGCGTGCCGTCGTTGCTCCGGTCGAGGACGGCCGCCACGTCGTAGTCCGCGTACCGCAACACGCCCACCGCGGTCTTCGCGCGGTCGGGGAACTGCTCGTGAGCGAGGAGTGCGACCT
>JBDGQF010000120.1:0-4845 GCA_042219255.1 Halobacterium sp.
TGGACGACCGACCAGTTCCCGGAGATGTCCGTAATCGCCGGATACACGACGAGTGACGCGACCGCCCAGTACGCGGCGAACTGCACGACGTCGCGTGGCTCGTCTGCGACGTACCGCTCGCCCACGAAGCCGACGACGGCGGCCGCGACCAGCATGAGGGACGCCGCGCCGAGCGTGCGCAGTTCGTCCACGAGGAACGCGACGTAGCTGTGTTCTCGTGACACGCTCCCCTCGACGCCCCACGTCCCCCAGAACTCCGCCCACGCGCCGACTGAACCGGCGGCGACCACGTCGGGGAGGCGCGTCGGGTCGCCGAACGCCGCGTAGAACTCCGGCCGCGGCGCGTAGAAGAACACGACCACGACGAGGAACGCGGCGGCGGCGCCCGCGAACGCGCGCCAGTACGCCACGACGGCGCCGGCCGCGCGTCCGAGTTCGTCGCGGAACACGCTCGTCGGCGTCGTGTCGCGCTCGCGTGCCGTGAACAGTCGCTCGTCGAGCAGGAGCGCGGTCGCGCCGACGAACATCCCCACGTACACGAGCGCGTTCTCCTTCGTCGTGAACGCCAGCCCCAGGAACGCGCCCGCCGCGACGACGTAGCCGCCCCGTCGCCTGTCCAGCGCGCGCACCGCGAACCCGAGCGCCGTAAGACTGAACGCCGCCACCAGCACGTCGTTGCGCATGAACCGCGAGTAGTACAGCAAGACCGGGTTCGCGGCGAGCAGCACGGCGACTGACACCACCTCCACGTCGTCCAGTCGCGACCGGAACAGCCACGCCGCCGCCGGCAGCAGGCCGCCGACGACCGCCACCAGAGCGCGCGCGACGGCGTCACTCGACCCGAACACGCCGAACAGGAACTCGTTGACGTGGAAGAGGAACGGCCCGTGCACGATAGCGCGGTACTGCCAGTCGCCGGACGCCTGGTACTGGAGAATCCAGTACCCCACGCGGGCCTCGTCCCAGTGGAAGATGCGGTCACCGAGGAGGGCGAACCGGAGGGCGAGCGCGACCAGCACCGCTACGCTGACGGCGGCGGCCGTCGTTCGGCGGCGTCCGAGGGCGACCATCGTTCGTTCGGCGTAGGGAACGGGGTGCATACAAGCTTTCCGTGTGCGGACGGCCGAGCGGTGGTCTCGAATCGGTAAGGCACGCTGCTCGCGGGTCACTCCGTTCACCGCTCGCGATACCGTGGTGTCGCTTCGCTCGACCACGCTCTCCCAGTTGTCCGTAACGGTAGGCCTTTAGTCGCGCCGGGCAACGCCACGTACATGGTGAGTCTCGGGCTCGTCGTTGCGGAGTTCAACCGCAGCGTCACCGAACAGATGGAGTCGGCCGCCAGGGAGGCGGCCGGCGACGCCGGCGCGGACGTCGTCGACCTCGTCCGCGTGCCGGGCGCGTACGACGCGCCGCTGGCCGCCGACCGGCTCGCGCGACGCGACGACGTCGACGCGGTCGCCGTCGTCGGCGCTATCGTCACCGGCGACACCGACCACGACCAGGTCATCGGGAACGCGACCGCCCAGAAGCTCACGGACGTCAGCCTCGACCGCGACACGCCGGTCGCGTTCGGCGTGTCGGGGCCGGGGATGTCCGGCGCGGAAGCACGGGAGCGCGTCGAGAAGGGCGCTGAAGCAGTCGACAGCGCGATTCACCTCGCGGAGGAACTCTAACGATGGACTTCACTGACAGAGTACGCCGAGTCGAACCGAGCGCGACGCTCGCGGTCAGCAACCTCGCGAACGAACTCGAAGCCGAAGGCAAGGACGTCGTCGACCTCTCGGTCGGCGAACCGGACTTCGACACGCCCCAGAACATCAAGGACGCCGCCGAGGACGCGCTCGAAGCCGGCCACACCGGCTACACGTCTTCGAACGGCATCCCCGCGCTCCGGGAGGCCATCGCGTCGAAGCTCCAGGGCGACGGCCTCGACTACGAGGCGGGTAACGTCATCGTCACGCCGGGCGCGAAGCAGGCATTGTTCGAGACGTTCCAGACAGTCGTGGACGACGGCGACGAAGTCGTCCTGCTCGACCCGGCGTGGGTGTCCTACGAGGCGATGGCGAAGATTGCGGGCGGCGAACTGAACCGCGTCGACCTCTCGCCGTACGACTTCCAGCTGGAGCCGGCGCTCGACGACCTCGCGGCAGCGGTCTCCGACGACACGGAGCTGCTCGTCGTGAACTCGCCGAGCAACCCCACGGGCGCGGTGTACTCCCGTGACGCGATGGAGGGCGTCCGCGACCTCGCCGTCGACCACGACGTCACCGTCATCTCCGACGAAATCTACCAGCACATCAACTACGGGCCCGAGCACGTCAGCCTCGCCGGCCTCGACGGCATGCACGAGCGCACCGTCACCATCAACGGCTTCTCGAAAGCCTACGCGATGACTGGCTGGCGGCTCGGCTACCTCGCCGCGCCGGAAGCGCTCGTCGACCAGGCCGGCAAAGTGCACTCGCACTCCGTCTCGTCGGCGACGAACTTCGTCCAGCACGCCGGCGTCGAAGCCATCGAGAACACCGAGGAGTCCGTCGAGGAGATGGTCGAGGCCTTCGAGGAGCGCCGCGAGTTCCTGCTCGACCGGTTCGCCGAACACGGCAAGGACGTCCCGGAACCGGAGGGCGCGTTCTACGCGATGCTCCCCGTGGCTGACGACGACCAGCAGTGGTGCCAGGACGCACTCAAGGACGCCCACGTCGCGACCGTCCCCGGCTCCGCGTTCGGCACGCCAGGCTACGCGCGCATCTCGTACGCCGCGAGCAAGGAACGCCTCGGCGAAGCCGTCGACCGCCTCGCGAACGAAGGCTACCTCTAATTGCGCATTCGGGGCGCGCTAGCGCTCCATCACGCGGTCGCCGGCCCAGAGGTAGTCGACGCTGCCGTCCTCGCCGACTGGTCGATATCCGTCCCGTTCGTCGCGCATGTCGTCGTCCCTGGACACTGTGGCGTCCGCGAACCGCGGGACGAGTCCCGCTGCCGTCCAGAAGTTCTCGACGTCCTGTAGCAGGTAGTGGAGGTGCGGTTCGCCGGAGTGCCCGGAGTTCCCGCACTCGCCGACGACGTCGCCGCGCGCTACGTCGTCGCCGGGTTCGACGGCGACGCTGCCCTCCTTCAGGTGTGCGAGCAGGCTGTACTCGCCGTCCGCGTGCTTTACGACGACGTGGTTGCCGCGGATGTCCCACGTCCGCCACTCCACCCAGCCGTGGCCGGGTCGCGGGAAGTCGCGGAGGCCGTCCTTGGTCTTCACGACGGTGCCGTCCGCTGGTGCGCGAATCGGTTCGCCGAACGCGTAGTAGTCGTCGAGGCTGGTGCCGTCGTCGGCGTGCGTGTCGCCGTCGTCGTCGGTGACGAGGAAGTCGTAGGCGTACCGCTGGGAGACGATGCCCCACGAGTGTGAGGTGGCTTCGGTGACGCCGCCGTTGACGACTGTCCACTCGCCGTCGAACGGCAGCGAGAGTTCCGTCCCGGGGACGTGGCGGTCGGTGCTGGGGTATTCGCGACGGTACCGCCACATTGCAGCGAAGTGCCCGCCAATCTGGAGGAGCTGAGTGAGAATGCCCCAGGGCGTGACGCTCCACGCCAGCGCCGTGCCCAGGTACCGCGCGCGCTCCCGGTCCGTCATCTCGTACTCGAAGCCGTCGTCTTCCTCGTCGGTGTCGACTGTCGAGAAGACGAGCGGGAGCAGTCCCGCGAGCGCGAAACACACCCACGCGAACGGTTCGAGTACGGGAATCCGGCTGAACGCGCCGCCGAGCGCGAGGAACCCCAGGAACACCGTCCAGAAGCCGCGGCGGTCGAACCACGCCAGCACGCGGTACGCGGCCGACCGCACGCCCGTCCGGCCCGCCTGTCCCGCGTCTGTGGCGCTCGCGGTCATCGAGTCGTGTCGTCTCCGAGCGCGCACATAACTGTTTCGTGGTCGACAGGTCGCGGCGCGGCCGCGGCTGTCAGACAGCGACGCGAAAGAAACGAGTCGTCGAGTAGACTGCCGGCGCCCCAGTTACGGCCAGCTGCCGCTGCCCTCGTAGGAGTCGACGACGCGGCGGACGGCGACGACGTACGCGGCGGTGCGGAGGTTCGGGAGGTCGTTGGACTCGTAGGCGTCAATCATCGCGTCGAAGGCGTCCGTGATGACGTCCTCGAGTTCCTCGTTGACGCGCTGTTCGCTCCACTGGAAGCGCTGGCGGTTCTGCACCCACTCGAAGTACGAGACGGTGACGCCGCCCGCGTTCGCGAGGATGTCCGGGACGACGTGGACGTCCTGCTCCGTGAGGACGTCGTCGGCGTCCGGCGTGAGCGGGCCGTTCGCGGCTTCCGCGATGACGTCCGCTTGCACGTCGTGGGCGAGTTCGCCGTCGATGGCGTTCTCGAGTGCGGCCGGAATCAGGAGGTCGACGTCGAGCGTGAGGAGGTCTTCGTTCGAGAACTCCTCGGTGGCGCCGTCGTAGCCGGAGACGCTGCCGGTCTCGCGCTTGAAGTCCTTGACGTGGCGCGTGTCGAAGCCCTCGGGGTTGTAGATGGCGCCCGAGGAGTCCGAGACGGCGACGACGTTCGCGCCGAGGTCTTCGATGAGTTTCGCGGCGACGCTGCCGGCGTTCCCGTAGCCCTGGACGGCGACGGTGGCTTCCTCCATGTCGCGGTCGAGGTAGTCGAACACCTCGCGCGCGGCGAACATCGTGGAGCGACCGGTCGCCTCGACGCGGCCCTTGCTGCCGCCGTTCTCGATGGCTTTCCCGGTGATGACGCCGGGCGCCGTCGTGTTCTCGAGTTTCTCGTACGTGTCTTTAATCCAGTTCATCTCCCGCTGGCCCGTGTTCACGTCGGGCGCGGGGATGTCCTTGT
>JBDGQF010000071.1:0-4820 GCA_042219255.1 Halobacterium sp.
TCCCGATGATTGACATCCACACCGTCGGCTCCGGCGGCGGCTCCATCGCGTGGGTTGACGAGGGCGGCGCGCTCCGCGTCGGCCCGCGCTCCGCCGGCGCCGACCCCGGCCCCATTTCGTACGGGCGCGGCGGCACCGAACCGACGACGACGGACGCCCACCTGCTGCTCGGGCGCCTCGACCCAGACCGGTTCCTCTCCGGCGAACTCGACGTCGCGGTCGGCGACGTCCGGGACGCCTTCGACGCGCGCCTCGGCGACGAACTCGGCATGACGCCCGAGGAGGCCGCGCAGGGCGTCCTCGACGTCGCGAACGCGAACATGCAGCGCGCGCTCCGCGTCGTCTCCGTGGAGCGCGGCTACGACCCGCGGGACTTCGCGCTCGTCGCGTTCGGCGGCGCCGGCCCGCTGCACGCGTGCCGCCTCGCCGACGACCTGGACGTGCCGAAGGTCATCGTCCCGCAGACCGCGGGCGTGCTGTCCGCGCTCGGCCTGCTCATCAGCGACGTGCTCTACGACTACAGCGTCTCGCGCGTCCGCCAGTGGGACGAGGTGTCGCCGGCGACGCTCCGGGACACGTTCGCCGACCTCCACGAGCAGGGCGACCAGCGCCTCGCCGACGAGGGCGTCGGCGCGGGCGACCGGCGCTTCGACCGCACCGCCGACCTCCGGTACGTCGGCCAGTCGTTCGAAATTTCGGTGCCGGTGCCGGACGGGGACGTCGACGAGGACGCCCTCGACACTATCGTCGAGCGGTTCCACGAGCGCCACGAGCGCCGGTACGGGCACGCCGACCCCTCGGAGCCAGTCGAACTGGTGACGCTGCGCTTGCGCGCCCGCGGCCTCGTCGACACGCCGCGACTCGCGCCACCGACGAAAGAAGGCAGCGTCGAGGACGCAATCCGCGAGGTGCGGACGGTGACCTACGACGGCGACGACCACGAGACCACGATTTACGACCGGTCGACGCTCCCCGCGGACGCCACCTTCGGCGGCCCCGCGGTCGTCGAAGGCAAGGAGAGCACCGTCGTCGTCCATCCGGGCCAGACCGCGGAGGTCGACGCGCACGGGAACCTCGTCGTCGAGACCGGAGGTGGTCGCTGATGGTGGACTCCGTCACCCTGGAGGTCATCCGGAACGGCTGCATCGCCATCGCCGAGGAGATGAACGCGAACCTCGTGCGCACGGGCTACTCGCCGAACATCAAGGAGCGACGGGACTGCTCGTGTGCGCTGTTCGACGCGGACGGCGAGATGGTCAGCCAGGCCGAGAACATGCCCGTCCACCTCGGCGCGATGCCGTTCTCCGTCGCGGCCGCCGTCGAGGAGTTCGGCGGCGACCTACAGCCAGGGGACGCCGTCCTCCTTAACGACCCGTTCAGGGGCGGCGCGCACCTCCCAGACCTCACGCTCGTGTCGCCCATCTTCGCCGACCCCGAGTCGGACGACCCGACGCTGGTCGCGTACGCCGCGAACCGCGCGCACCACGCCGACATCGGCGGGTCGACCGCCGGCTCAGTCGCCGCCGACTCCACGGAAATCTACCAGGAGGGACTCCGCATCCCCCCAGTGAAGCTGTTCGAGGGCGGCGACGTCGTCGACGACGTGATGGAGCTGATTCTGTTGAACGTCCGGACGCCGGACGAGCGCCGCGGCGACCTGCGCGCCCAGGAGGCCGCCAACGAGACGGCGCGCGAGCGCGTGCACGAACTCGTCGACAAGTACGGCGTCGACGAACTCGGCGACGCGTTCGACGAAATCAAGGACTACTCCGAGCGCCGGATGCGCGCGGAACTCGAGGACTTCCCGGACGGCACGTACACGTTCGAGGACGTCCTCGACGACGACGGCCGCGGGAACACCGACCTCCCCGTGAAGGTCGCGGTGACCGTCGACGGCGACAGCGTGCGCGTGGACTTCGCGGGCACCGCCGACCAGACCGAGGGCCCAATCAACGCCGTGCTCGCGGTGACGTCCTCGGCGACGTTCTACGCCATCCGCTGCGTCACCGACCCGGACATCCCGCCGAACCACGGCTGCTACCGGCCCATCGAGGTGGACGCGCCCGAGGGCAGCATCGTCAACCCGGAGCCGCCCGCTGCGGTCGTCGGCGGCAACCTGGAGACCAGCCAGCGCGTCACGGACGTCGTGCTCGGCGCGTTCGGCACCCAGGCGCCCGAGCGCGTCACGGCGGCGAGTCAGGGCACGATGAACAACGTCACGTTCGGCGGCACCGACCCGCGGGACGACTCGCCGTACGCGTTCTACGAGACGCAGGGCGGCGGGTTCGGCGGGCGCGCCGGCAAGGACGGGATGGACGGCGTGCACGTCCACATGTCGAACACGATGAACACGCCCGTCGAAGTCCTGGAGACGGCGTATCCGCTGCGCGTCCGCCGGTACGAGTTCCGGCCGGACTCCGGCGGCGCCGGCGAGTTCCGCGGCGGCCTCGGCCTCCGACGGGACATCCAGGTGCGCGACCACACCGCGCGGTTCAGCCTGCTCGCCGAACGCCACGACCACGCGCCCTACGGCCTCGCTGGCGGTGAACCGGGCGGCAGCGGCGCCGCCTACCGCTTCGACGCCGACGAGTACGACGCCGACGCCGAGGGCGACCGCCTCCCACAGAAGTCGGTGCACGACCTCGACCCTGGGACGGTCGTGAGCGTGCGCACGCCGGGCGCGGGCGGGTTCGGCGACCCGGACGCCCGCGACCCGGCGGCCGTCCTCGGGGACTTCCGTCTCGGAAAGATTAGTGGTGAGTACGCGCGCGAGGAGCACGGCGTCGACCCGGAGACTGTCGAGGAGGGGGGCGACGGTGACTGACGATGCCGGCGACATCGCGGCGCCTCCGGTACGCGCCCCACGTCGCGGTGTTCGCCGTCGGCTACGTGACGTTCACGTACTCGGCGGTGCCGGAGTACGTCGCGGCGCGCTACGACGCCGGCCTCACGGCGGTCGGTCTCCTGATGAGCGCGGCGCTCGTGTCGTTCGTGCTCGCGCAAGTCGTCGCCGACCGACTCGTCTCCAGGTACACGACCACGCAGGTCTCACTGGGGTTGCTCGCCGCGCACGCCGTCACCGCCGTCGCCCTCGACCTGACGACGACGCTCGCTGGCGTGCTCGTGCTGCGCTTGCTGTGGGGGCTCGCCGGCGGCCTGCTGTTGACCGTCGGCGCCACCCACGTCGCGCGACTCCACGACGGCGCCGCGGCGACCCGCCAGCAGGGCGTCTACGGCGGCGTCCTCACGCTCGGCGGCGCCGTCGGCTTCCTGCTCGCGGAACCGCTGGTCGCGGCGACCGGCGGGTTCGGCGTGCACGCGCTCGGCGCGCTGCTCGCCGTGCCGGCGGCCGCCTGCCTCTGGCCGTACCGTCACGAGACCCACACCGCGGGCGCGGAGACCGCCGGGAGCGCGCCGCTCCGGAGCGTCCTGCGGAACCGGACGGTGCTCGTGGCGGCGTACTGCTACGTCGCCATCATCGGGTCGTACATCACGCTCTCGACGTTCGTCACCGCGTACTTCACCGACCTCGGCGTCACCGGCCCGCTGAACGCGGCCGTGCTCGTGATGGCGACGCTCGGGCGCGCCGCGGGCGGCACCGTCGCCGGCCGCTGGTCGCTCCCGGACGGCCGCGTCGTCCGCGTCACGACCGTCCTCGCCGCCGCCTCGTTCCTCGTGCTGACCGTGGACGTGCGCGCCGTCGCGCTGGCGTTCCCACTGGTCGCGATGGTCGCCGTCTCGCTGCCGTTCGGCGCCGTCTACAACCTCGCCGCGGCCGCCACCCCACACCAGGGCGCCGCGCTCGCCGTCGTCGTCGCCGCCGGCAACGTCGCCGCCGTCGTGCTGCCGACGCTGACCGGCGTCGTCCGCACCGCGACCGGCGGCTACGGCGCCGTCTTCGTCCTGCTGGCCGCACTCCTCGGCCTCGCGGCGCTCGCCGTCGGCCTGGCGGCCGCCCCACGACCCACCCAACCGTCATGACACGCCACCACGTACCACAGACTGACCGCGGACCGACCGGAGGCCGAGCATGGTAGAGACGGGCATCCTCAACGCGCTGCTCCAGGGCGTCGTCACCGGCGGCATCATCGCCGCCGGCGCGCTCGGCCTCTCGCTGGTGTACAGCATCGCCGAAGTCCCGAACTTCGCGCACGGCGACATGCTCACCGTCGGCGCGTACCTCGCGCTCGCACTGAACAGCCCCAGCGACCTCGTGCTCGTGCCGGACGTCGTCGCGCTGCCGTTCGCCGTCGCCGCCGTCGGCGCCGTCGCACTCGCCGGCGCCCTCGGCGCCGTCTACGAGAAAGCCGTCTTCAAGCAGTTCCGCGGCAACGACGCCGACCTCATCACGATGGTCATCGTCTCGCTGGGCCTCGCGCTCGTACTCCGGAACCTCGTGCTGTTCCTCGTCGGCACCCAGAACGTCACGTACGACACCGTCCGCCGCGTCAACGTCAACGTCGACCTCTACGTCACCGGCAGCGGCGTCGCCGTCGAACTGAACCAGCGCGCGGGCGGCGCGCTCCAGCCCCTGGACGCCTGGGGGTACAGTTGGCCCGTCGTCGCCGTTGGCCTCCTGGTCGCCGCCGCCGTCGGCGTCGCCGTCTACCGGTGGCGCACCGGCGACCAGAGCTTCGAGCAAGTCCACTTCGTCAGCCCCTGGATATGGGGCGTCTCCGCGGGCAGCGTCGCGCTCGCCGCCATCGCAGCAGTCGCGCGCGGCCCGCCGCTGTCCGTCGCCGACGCCGCGTACGGCACGCGCGTCGGCGTCAGCCAGAAGTTCGCCGTCATCGTCGCCGTCATGGTCGCGACAATGCTCT
>JBDGQF010000450.1:0-4813 GCA_042219255.1 Halobacterium sp.
TCGAGGAGTTTCCCGAGCGCGTGCTTCGTCGGAATCTCGCCGAGCATCCGGTCGTTCAGGCGTTTGGCGGCTTTCCCGCCGACGGTGACGTTCGCGAGCGTCTCCTCGACGGCCGCGGTCTCGTCGTAGTGCGTGACGACGTCCTCCATCTCGCCCTTGAGGAGTTTGAACGCGATTTCCTCCTCGGTGCCCTCCATGGACGCGTGGTAGGAGGCGTCCGGTTCGACGAGCATGTACATCTTCCCGCGGTCGTGGTAGTCCGGGCGGCCGGCGCGCCCGAGCATCTGCTCGAACTCCTGTACCGAGAGCCACTCGATGCCCATCGCGAGCGTGTCGAAGATGACCTGGGACGCGGGGAAGTCCACGCCCGCCGCCAGCGCCGCGGTCGTCACGACCGCCGCGAGGTCTTGGTTGCCGAACCGGCGCTCGACGGACTTCCGTTCGCCCTGGTCGAGGCCTGCGTGGTACGCCGCCGAGGGGTAGTCGAGTTTCCGCGAAATCTCGTGGCAGCGCCGCCGCGAGTTCGTGAAGATGATGGTCTGGCCCTTGTACCCCTTCGAGGACTCCTGGTCGAACTCCCTGCGGACGAGCTTGTTCTCGATGTCGGGCTTCTCGGTGCCCTCGGCGAACGTCACGTGGCGCTCGATGGGGATGGGGCGCTCCTCGAACTCCACGAGTTTCGCGTCCATCCCGCGCGCCAGTTCACCGGGGTTGCCGACGGTCGCGGAGAGGTAAATCCACTGCGCGCCCTGGTAGTCCTCGCGCGCCTGTTCGCGCTGCTCGCAGTAGTACTTCAGCCGCGAGATGAGGCCGTCGAGGCGGTGGCCGCGCTCGTCCTCCTTGAGCGTGTGCACCTCGTCGATGACGACGGTGCCGACGTCGCCGAGGTCGCGGCCGGTGCGGAGCGCGTGGTCGACGCCCTCGTACGTCCCCACGATGATGTCCGCGGACGGGTCGAACGCGTTGCCGTCGTCGCGAATCCGCGACGACCCGACGCGCAGCGTCACCTCGGCGAGTTGGCCGTACTCCTCAGTGAAGTCGCCGTGCTTCTGGTTCGCGAGCGCGACCAGCGGCACCAGGAACAGCATCTTCCCCTTCCCGGACAGCAGGCGGTGCAGGCCCGCCATCTCGCCGACGAGCGTCTTCCCCGTCGCCGTCGCCGACACGACTAGCTGGTCGTCGCCCTCCAGGAGGCCGTTCTCCACGGAGAGGCTCTGCACGGGCAGCAGCTCCTCGAACCGGTCGAGGAGCAGTTCCTTCACGCCAGGGTGGAGGTCGAGGTCGTCCACGGGCACCGGGTCGATTTCGTCCGTCGTCGCGGACACCTCGTCGAACTTCGTGAGGTCGGGGTCGAGGTTCCCCTGCAGGAGGCCAGTGATGCGGTCGAGGTCTTGTTCCTCCAGCAGGAGTTCTTCGAGCCTGTCCTGGGCGGCGCCGGTCATCTGGCCGTTGAAGGACAGCTCGCGCTCCAGTTCGCGAATCGCGCAGTCCTGGCAGATGTACTCGCCGTCCGCCTTGATGGCCGTCTCGGACGTGATGGGCGAGTACGTCCCCTTCCCCGCGCAGTACCGGCACGTCCGCACGACCTTCGCGTCCTGCTGGTAGGCGTCCAGGAGTTCCAGGAGTTCGTCCCGGCCCGCCCGGGACGTCTGCTCGCTGATGCGGATGCGGCTGGCGCGCCGCGCGATGTCCACGAACTGGTCGGGGCTGCGCGGCTCCTCGCCGCCGCCCGTCTGCACGCGGAACCGGCCGGGCCGCGGCCCGGCGTCCCGCTCGGTCACTTCCAGTTTCGCGCGGAACAGCCGCTGGTCGTCCCGGCGGGCGGAGACGAGGTACTCGTCGCCGGACTCGTGGAGGAACAACGTGTCCACGCGCTGGACCTGCTCAGACACGCCCAGTGATAGGGGAGCGCGGTATTTCAGGGATTCGACTCCTCGCGGCGCACGCGGCGGCCGAGGATTTATTGTCGGGGCGGGCGCAGTCCCGGTCGTCGTTTCTCGGCCGTAGCCGCGGCACTGTCCCGGCGACGGCCGGCCGCCGCACGGACGCGGCGCACCATGACCCGACAGCGACCCCCGACCGACCTGTTGGACAGCCTCCGCGACCACAGCGTCGCGCTCGAACCGACGAGTCCGGACGCCGATTACGGCGACCTGCGCGCGTTCGACCCCGTGTTCGAGGGCGTCGACGTCGTCGGCCTCGGCGAGGCCACGCACCGGACGCGCGAATTCGTCCACCTGAAGGGACGCCTCGTGCGGTATCTCGCCGACGTCCACGGGTTCGGCGCGCTCGCGCTGGAAGCACCGTTCTCGGAGACGGTCGCCCTCGACGCGTACGTCCGCGAGGGCGCCGGCGCCCTCCACGAGTGCGTGGCCGCGCTCGGCCTCTCGATGTACGAGACGGCGGAAGCGCTGGCGTGCTTCGAGTCGCTGCGCGCGTACAACGAGGGCCGCCCGCGCCAGGAGCGGATAGCGGTGTACGGCATCGACGTGCAGTCCGCGGCGGGAGCGGCGGCCGCACTCCGCGAGTGGCTCCTCGGCGACGATACGGACGCAGACCGGCCAGCGTTCCGCGACGACCGCCTGCTGGACGACCTCGACCGCGTCGCCGACGGCGTCTTCACGGGCGAGGACGTCGACACCGACCGTCTGCGCGCGGCCGAGCGCGTCGCGGACGCGCTCGCGGCGTGGTTCGAGGCGGAACGCGACGGCGACGCGGAACGCGACGGCGGCGCGGAACGCGACGGGAGCGGTGCGGCCGCCGCGCTCGCGCGCCGCCACGTCCGCACGCTCCAGCAGGCGTGCGCGTTCGCGCGGACCGGCGTCGAAGCCGACCGCACCGCGCAGTGGGGGCTCCGGGACGAGTTCATGGCCGAGAACGCCGCCTGGGTGCGCGACCACGCGGCCACCGGCGGCGTCGCGGTGTGGGCGCACAACAACCACGTGAAGACCGGCCGCCTGGGCGGCGACGGCCACCCCTCGCGGACGACCGGCGACCGCCTCGCCGCACGGTACGGGGACGGCTACTACGCGCTCGGCGCGCAGTTCGCCACCGGCAGCGTCCGCGCGTACGCCCCCACTGACGGCGACGGCGTCGAGTACGACGGCGCGACGCTCGCGATGACCGAACTATCGGTCCCGGAACCTGACGGCGGCGCCGTCCCCGGGCTCCTCGCTGAGATTGACGCGCCCGCGCTCCTGCTGGACTACCGCTCGCTACCCGCGGACTCGCCGCTCCGCGACTGGCTCGCGGCCGAGCGACCGCACCGGTCCGTCGCCGGCATCGTGCATCCCGACGACGAGGACGCGTTCTCGCGCACGCACCGCTCGCTGGACGTCTTCGACGGCGTGTTCTTCGTCGACGAGGCGACGCCGACGACGCCGCTTTGACTACTCGTCGACCAGTCGGATTTCGTCGTCGCCGTTCGGGACGACGCAGATGAACGCCCCCTCTTCGTCGCCGTCGTTCTCGTAGTAGTGGACGGCGCCGGCGGGAATCAGGAGGCTGTCGCCCGCGCTGACGGTGTACTCCTCGCCCTCGATGCCGACCGTGTACTCGCCGCTGAGGACGTACTGCTCGTGTTCGACTTCGTTGGTGTGCTCGGGGACGCTCGCGCCCGCTTCCAGAACGAACCGCCGCATCGCGAAACTGGGTGCGCCGTCCGACTCGTCGAGCAGCACGCCCTTCCGCATGCCGTCCGCCGCGCCCACCGTCTCGTACTCGACGTCGCTCGCGCGCTTCACGACGTGACTCGTCGTCTCGGTAGTCGTCATACGCGATTGTTCGGCGGCCGGCGTCTTAGGCGTAGCCGTCGCGGCGGCGTGCGAGCGGTTCCACTGCTACTCGCTCGCGCGCAGCGGCGGCAGTCCCGCCTCGATTTCGCCGCGCCGGTCTTCCAGCCACTCCGGCAGCACGAGTTCCGACCCGAGGGACTCCAGGGGTTCGTCGACGGTGTAGCCCGGTTCTTTCGTGGCGTACTCGAAGAGGACGCCGCCCTGCGTGCGCGCGTACACGGACTCGAACCACTTCCGGTCGATAATCTCCGTGGGGCGCAGGCCCTCGCCGACGAGGACGTCCCGCCAGTCCGCCTGGTTGTCCCGCGTCACCTGGAACGCGACGTGGTGGACGGTGCCCGCGCCCGGTTGGCCGCGCGGCGCCTGCGGGTCTTCCTGGACGTCGACGACGGCGCCGAGGTCGCCGTGGCTCTCGTAGCGCTGGCGGTCGTGGTCGCTGTCGGTCGCCTCGAACCCCATCGTCTTCAGGAGGCGGTCCATCGGCGCCGCGGACTGCAGGGACAGCGTCACGCCGAAGAACCCCCTGATGGCGTACTCGTCGGGGACTGGCCCCGCTGGTGGGTCGCCGGCGGGCGCGTCCTCACGCGCGACGAGTTCCAGCGGCAGGCCGTCCGGGTCGCGGAACGGAATCACGGTGTCGCCGAAGCGCTCCCGGGAGTCGTCGACGTCGACGCCGTGCTCGGCGAGGCGGCCCTCCCAGTAGTCGACGCTGTCCCCTGGAACCACGAACTGGGTGGTGGTCGCCTGGCCGGCGCCGACGCGGCCCTGCTGAGCGCCGACGTACGGGAAGAACGTCATGCTCGTGCCGGGCGACCCGCCGTGGTCGCCGTAGAACAGGTGGTAGACGGAGACGTCGTCCTGGTTGACGCTCTGCTTCACGAGGCGCAGGCCCAGCGTCTCCGTGTAGAACTCGTAGTTTCGCTGCGGGTCGCTGGCGATGGCCGTGACGTGGTGGATGCCGGGAATGGCAGCGGGCATACGCGACCGTTCGCCCGGCGGGCAGAATAGTGTCGGGGCCG
>JBDGQF010000046.1:0-4792 GCA_042219255.1 Halobacterium sp.
GTGCGCCGCCTCGGCTCCTACGACGTCGAACACGTCGTGTAGTCCCACTTTTTGCTCTGTGTGGGGCGCGCTACGCGCGCCCCACTCGGCAAAAACTTGGGGGAAAAGCACTCCTCCTTCACTCCGCGCTGACGCGCTCCGTTCAGTCGTCGGCCTCCGCTCGCTCACTCCGTTCGCTCGCGGAGTGAACCGCGGCCTTCGGGTTCTCCGAACCGCTCAGGCCGCGGATGCTCGCTGTGGTTGATTTGGCAGTGATAGGTACGTCGGCTGTCCGGCTTGCTGATGCTCGCTTTGGATTGCAGTGGTTGAGGACTGGCCAGTAGGTTTTCCGGGGTGCGCGGTGAACTCGCGGACATGGTATCGCGAGGGAGTCCGTTCGACGAACTGGAGCGGTTGCTGGACAAGATGAACGACGCCCGCGAGCGCGCGGGCGGCGGTCTCGCGGTCGACGTCGAGGACGAGGACGACCAATTCGTCGTCACCACAGACCTCCCGGGGTTCGACAAGGACGACATCGACGTGCAAGTCCACGAGCGCACGCTCCGCATCGACGCCACCCACGAAGAGGAGACCGAGGAAGAAGCCGAGGACGAGGACAACTACATCCGCCGCGAGCGCAGCAAGCGCTCGCTCTCCCGGAGCGTCACGCTCCCCGAGGACGTCGACGAGGAGGGCGCGAGCGCGTCCTTCGAGAACGGCGTGCTCACTATCGAACTCCCGAAAGCACACACCGGCGAGGAGTCGACGAGCGTCGAAATCGAGTAGCTGTCCCGTCGCGGTCTCCTGCACGCGGCCGGCGGTCGGTCGCGCCGCGTGCGTCAGTCCTCGTGGACGTGAATCGCTGGCCGGCCGGGTTCGGCCTTGCTCGCGACGTCCTCGTCGGCTTCGTCCGCTGAGAGCACGCGCACTGGCGCGTCGAACTCGTCCTCGATGAGCCACGCGGCCTGTCGGAGCGCCTCGCGTTCGCGCTCGGGGCCGAGGACGTCCGGGAACGCGGGTGCCGCCGCAGCGAGGTCTTTCGCGTAGTCGGCGGCGGCCTCGCCGCGCTGGCGGAGGTCGTCGTCGCTCATCACGGAACCGACGACGTCGCCGTCGGCGTCCTTTGCGAGTTCGAGCGCGTCGTGCATCCACGCGGGCGCGGTGACGACGTCGATGCCGGTCGGGTCGTCGATGCCCGCGGTCTCCACGATGTCGCGGACGTCCTCGCGCGTGTTCTCGACGAGCGCGGTCGCGCGGTCGTGGTCGCTGACGTCGCGCTCCGGCGCGGGCCAGTCGGCCTCGGCGACGAAGCCGTCGCCGTCCAGCGCCGTCCAGCACTCCTCGCAGACGTGGGGCGCGATGGGCGCCAGCAATTTCACGGCGGTCTCGACGCCGCGCGCGACCACGCTCGGGTCGGCGTCGTCGCGGCCGCGGTACCGCACGAGCAGCGACACCAGTTCGTCCACGACCTGGACGGCGCGGTTGAACGCCAATGCCTCGTAGTGCTCGGTCGCCTCGTCGACGGTGGCGGCGACCTCTCGCGCGACGTACTCGGCGGCGGGGTCGGCGCCAGCGGACGCCGCGTCCGGGTCGACGTCGCGCGCCATGCGCAGGAGGCGTTCGAGGAACGCGTTGCTCGACCGGACGCCCTCCGGGTTCCACGGGAAGTCCTTGTCCGGGCGCGCGGCGCGCAGCACGAACAGGCGCGCGGTGTCGGCGCCGTACTCGTCGACGATGCGCTCGGGGGAGACGCCGTTCCCGCGGCTCTTGGACATCTTCGCGCCGTCCTCGCCGAGCACCATGCCCTGCGTGGTGAGTGACTCGAAGGGCTCGCGGTGGTCGAGCAGGTCGAGGTCGGCGAGCGCCTTCGTGACGAACCGCGAGTACAGCAAGTGCATCACGGCGTGCTCGATGCCGCCGACGTACTCGTCGACGGGCATCCAGTCGTTCGCGCGGTCGACGTCGAACGGCGCGTCCTCGAGGTCCGGCGACGTGAACCGCAGGAAGTACCACGACGAGTCGACGAACGTGTCCATCGTGTCCGTCTCGCGGACGGCTGGGCCGCCGCACTCGGGGCACTCCGTGTGCTTCCAGTCGTCGGCGGCGTCCAGGGGGTTGCCGGTGGTGTGGACGAACTCCGGCAGTTCCACGGGGAGGTCGTCGTCCGGCACCGAGACGGGGCCGCAGTCCTCGCAGTGCACGACGGGAATCGGCGTCCCCCAGTAGCGCTGCCGGGAGACGCCCCAGTCGCGGAGCTGGTACTGGACGGCGGACTCCGCGCCGTCGATGTCCGCGGTCAACTGGTTGCGCGCGTCGGCGCTCGCGAGGCCGTCGTAGTCCCCGGAGTTGACGAGCACACCGTCCTCGGTGTACGGTTCCGCCTGGACGTCCACGTCGTCGGCGTCGACGTCGGCGTCCTCGGCGGGCGCGACGACCTGTTCGATGGGGAGGTCGTGGGACTGCGCGAACGCGTGGTCGCGTTCGTCGTGGCCCGGCACCGCCATCAGCGCGCCCGTACCGACGTCCGACAGCACGAAGTCCGCGACGAACACGGGAATCTCCTCGCCGGTCGCGGGGTTGGTCGCGGTGAGGTCGGTCTCGACGCCCTGCGGTTCGTCGCCGTCCGGGTCGGCGACGTGCTCGACGAAGTGCGCGACGTCGTCGTCGCGCTCGGCGGCCGCCTCCGCGAGCGGGTGGTCTGGCGCGAGCGCGAAGAACGTCGCGCCGTGGATGGTGTCGATGCGCGTCGTGAACGCGACGACGTCCTCGTCGCCGTCCGGCGCGTGCAGCGTGAACGGCACCTCGGCGCCCTCGGTGCGGCCAATCCAGTTGCGCTGCATGTCGCGGACGTTCGTCGGCCAGCCGTCCAGGTCGTCGATGCTCTCCAGGAGTTCGTCCGCGTACTCGGTGGTCTTGAAGAACCACTGGTCGAGGTCGCGTTCCGTGACCTGCGTGTCGCAGCGCCAGCAGACTTCGGCGGCTTCACCGCCTCCGTGAGACTCCTCCGGAGTCTCTCCGCCCTCGACCTGTTCGTCCGCCAGCACCGTCTCGCAGGACGGACACCAGTTCACGGTCGCGGCCTGGCGCTCCACGAGGCCGGCGTCACGGAACTCGTTGAACAGCCACTGGTTCCACTTGTAGTACGCCGGCTCGCAGGTGGTGACCTCGCGGTCCCAGTCGTAGCCGAAGCCCAGCGCCTCGAACTGGTCGCGCATCTGCTCGATGCAGCGCTCCGTCCACTCCCTGGGGTTGGTGTCGCGCTCCTCGGCGGCGTTCTCCGCGGGCAGACCGAAGGAGTCCCAGCCCATCGGGTGGAGGACGTCGTCGCCGTCCATGCGGCGGTAGCGCGCGAGCGCGTCGGTAATCGCGTAGTTCCGGACGTGGCCCATGTGGAGTTGGCCGGACGTGTACGGGAACATCGCCAGGACGTACGCCGGGTCGTCGGCGTCGTCCGGCACGCGGAACACGTCGGCGTCGTCCCACTCGCGCTGCCAGCGTCGCTCTATCTCTCGGTGGTCGTAGCTGACTTGCTGTGCCATGCGTCGTTCTTGCGGAGCGTAGAGAGTCGAGGGGCAAATGCCTTTCAATACGCCAGTTCCGGGAGTCGCCCCGCGCGCCGCCCAGCGGACTGGGCGGGAGGCCTATGAGGGGGCCCGACGATACGCCACGTATGACCTACCGCCCCCGTGAAATCGAGCGCAAGTGGCGAGACCGCTGGGCGGACGGCGGTCGCTACCACGCCGACCCCGACCCCGACGAGGACGCGACGTTCGTCACAGTCCCCTACCCGTATCCCTCCGGCGGGATGCACATCGGGCACGCCCGCACCTACACGGTGCCGGACGTGTACGCCCGCTACCGCCGCCTGCAGGGCGACAACGTCCTGTTCCCCATCGCGTGGCACGTCACGGGCACGCCCATCATCGGCGCGGTGAACCGTCTCCAGGAGCGCGAGGAAGAGCAGTTGTCGGTGCTGCGGGACACGTACAACGTCCCCGAGTCGGAGTTGGCGGAACTGGAGACGCCGATGGGGTTCGCGCGCTACTTCATCGAGAACCACTACAAGGAGAACATGAAGGCGCTCGGCCTCAGCATCGACTGGCGCCGAGAGTTCACGACGAACGACGAGCGGTACTCGAAGTTCGTGACCTGGCAGTACGAGACGCTGCGCGACCACGGCCGCCTGGAGAAAGGCCTCCACCCCGTGAAGTACTGCACCGACGAGGAGAACCCAGTGACGACCCACGACCTCCTGGAGGGCGAGGAGGCGGAGTTCCAGGAGTACACGCTCGTGAAGTTCCAGAAGGGCGACACGGTGGTGCCGATGGCGACGCTGCGCCCGGAGACGGTGCGCGGCGTGACCAACGCGTACGTCGACCCGGACGCCCACTACGTGGAAGCGGACGTCGACGGCGAGCGGTGGCTGGTGAGCGACCAGGCCGCGGAGAAACTCGTCCTCCAGCAGCGCGACGTCGAGATTCTCGACCGGTTCCGGGGCGAGGCGCTGGTCGGCGAGCGCGTCACCAACCCCGTGACCGGCGAGGACGTGCTCGTGCTGCCGGCGGACTTCGTGGACGCGGACAACGCGACGGGCGTCGTGATGTCCGTGCCGGCGCACTCGCCGGACGACTGGGTGGCACTGCAGGAGGCGAAGCGCGCGGCGCGAAGCGCCGCGGAAGGAGCGAGCGGTGAGAGTCAGGAACCGCGAGCAGTCGACGACGAGCGGATGCGCGAGTACGGCATCGACCCGGCGGAGGCCGAGGAGATTCAGCCGAAGGCCATCATCGACGTGGAAGGCTACGACGACCCGTTC
>JBDGQF010000311.1:0-4770 GCA_042219255.1 Halobacterium sp.
AACGGGGGAGCGTCAGACAGCGACCGCAGACCGGGTGGGTGCGGCGCGCGTTACTCGTAGTCGCCGCGGTCGCCGATTTTCACGTCGTGGCTCTTCTTCCGGGACGGCCCCATCGCGCCGAAGCGCGGCGCCTCGACCCACTCGTAGCTGTAGCCCTGGTCGATGCCGTGCTGCCACGGGATGAGGACGGCGTCCTCCCAGTTGGCTTTCTCCATCTCCAGGTAGGCCTCCGCGCGCACCTCGGCGGCGTCCTCGCTCGGCCCGAAGTTGTTCTCGATGCGGTCCCAGGCCTGTTTGGCTTTCGCGGCGGCGTCGCCGGTGTCCTCCGTCCAGTGCGTGTACGCCTCGCCCTCCCCGGGCACCGTGTTCTCGGGGTCGAGCAGCGCCGTGAACTTGTCCGCGCCGGGGTAGCCGGCAATCCACCCGAGCGTGAAGAACTCGAAGTTCCCGTTCCGGCCGCGGTTCAGGAACGTCGACCAGTCCGCCGTCCGCAGTTCCAGGTCGATGTGCGCCTGCTGGAGTTTGTCCCGCAGCAGCGTGTACATGTCCTGGCCGAACGAGGACGCGAGACTGCTGTACATGTCGAACGCCAGCTTGTACTGGTTGCTGGAACTGTACCCCTCGTCCTCCATGATTTGGCGGGCCTCGTCGAGTTGCGCCTTCCCGTACCCGTACGGGTAGTCTTTGGCGTGCTCCTCGTAGGCCGACGGCCCACCGGGGAACAGCGCGGGCGGCGTGAAGAAGTACGCCGGCTTCCCGGGCGTGTTGATGAGTTGCTCGTTGATGGTCTGCTGGTTCATCACGTGCGCGACGGCCTGCCGGACGTGCTTCGGGACTGCCTGGCAGTTGAACGCGTTGTAGAACGTCGACAGCGTCGGCGTCTCGAAGTAGTCCGCGGTCAGGCCGCTGTCACCGATGGGGCCGTACGTCCCGTACTTCCGGCCGTTCTCGTCGGTGCCCTCGAAGTTCCGGAGTTCCGGGTCGAACTTCCCCGAGGGGATGTACGGCGCGTCCGCGTTCACGTTCGTCGTCGCGTACGTGTACGCGGGGTTCGTCTCCGTGAACACCGTGTAGTCGAGGCCGGCGTTCTTCGGCGTCTCGCCGTGGTAGTCGTCGCGGGCGTCCAGACTGATGCGCGACGCCTGCTCCCACTCCGCGAGTTCGTACGGGCCGGCGCCGACGGGATCCGACCGCGCGAACTCCTCGTAGTCCATCTCGCCCTCGTAGCCCTCGATGTCGCCGACGATGCCCTCCGGCAGCAGCGAGTACGGCGTCTGCGCGAGCAGTTCGAACACCGCGTAGAACGGCTCCTCGATGTGGATGGTGAACTCGTAGTCGCCGTGGACGTCGATGCCGAGCGTCCCCGGGACGTAGCGCTCCTCCTCCTCGCCCTTCGAGTTCGTGACCGTCTCCGTCTCGTGCTCGATGGCGAGCGTCGACAGAATGGACTTCGAGTCCCGGGAGTTCTCGGACGCCGCGAGGCGCTCGAAGGAGTACACGACGTCCTGGGCGGTCACTTCGTCGCCGTTGTTGTACGTCGCGCCCTCCTTCAGCGTGAACGTGATGTCGCGGCCGCCGTTGGCCGTCTCGTAACCCGTCGCGAGCAGTGGCTCCGCGGTCGGCTCGCCGTCCGGGTAGTTCATCAGCGCGTCGAAGATGTTGGTGACGTGCATCCCGGACGCGGTGTCGTTGGCCTTGATGGGGTCGAGCGTGGACGCCGTCCCCACCATCACGCCGCGGTAGCGCTTCGAGGAGTCGTAGTCGAGTTGCTCCTCGGTCGTCTGGCCGCCGCTGCTGTCGCTCTCGGTGGCCGCTTCGGTCGTCGCGCTGTCCGAACTGTCGCTCCCGCCGGTACAGCCGGCGACCGCGGCAGCGGCCGCGGCGGCGCCGGTCCCTTCGAGGAACCGCCGGCGCGAGAGATTGTCAGTATCTGTCACGGGTGTTCTGCTCACACGTATCGGCCTGTCGGCCATCACCGTGATGCCGAGTATATCCGGGTCCGCCCGCCAGAGGGGGTACGCGGGCGTCGTAGCCGCTTCCCCAGTGCGTAAATTCGCGTGTCCACTGGTGTCTGGTAATGCGAGAAGTGACGCTGCGGGTGCGCCACCACGGCGAACCCGAGAGCGACGTCAGCGCCAACCACCCGGAGGTGACGCTGCGCAGCGTCTCCTCGCTGTCCGGCAGCGGCGCGGAACGCAAACGCATCGTGGAAGCGCGCGGCCCCGCACGCGAAGTCGAAGCGTTCTTCGACGAGTTCGGTGCCGCAGACCCCGTCAAGGACGTGGAACTGCTGTCGCCGCTGGACAACGACCGCGTGTTCGTCGGCGTGACGTTCGACACCTACCAGTGGGACAGCATCGCCCAGCGACTCACCGACCACAACGTGCACTACCGCGCCGGCACCACCATCCGCGCCGGCTGGGAGCACTGGACGCTGTACCTCGACGAGGACGACGACCTCTCGACCATCGTGGACTCCCTGGAGGCCGCCGGCAACGACACCGAACTCGTCCGGGACGTCGCGCTCGACGACCTCGACGGCGAGGAACACCTCGCGCTCTCCCGGATGGTGGACTCGCTGACCGACCGCCAACTGGAAGTCCTCGCGCTCGCGACGGACGCCGGCTACTACGACGAGGGCTCGGACGTCACCGTCGAGGACATCGCGGACGAACTCGGTCTCGCGCAGACGACGACGTGGGAACACCTCTCGCGCGCCGAGGAGAAAGTGATGTCCGAAGTCGGCGAACACATCGCCGCACGCGGCCGCTAGGCGTCGACTGATGGAGAGAACGGGTGCGGTGCCGTCACGGTGGGGATGACAGACACTGGACGACACCGACTGCGCCTCGCGCCGCGTCCCTGCTTACTGTTCACGCCCCCCTCAGCACCACGCCGAATATACTCGGTCGGTGGTCTTTGCACGCGGAACGCCCCCACTCTGACGATGACAGACGCGCCTCTCCGTCGTGATGTCGGATGACCGACGACGTCGACCACGCCGCCCGCGCACGCGACGTGCTCGGGTTCTCGCGGTGGTGGCTCGTGCTCGCCGCCGCCGGCATGATGGCCGTCGTCGGCCCCTACCAGTACGTCTGGAGTAGCCTCCGCGAGCCGGTCGCGCGCCAACTCGGCATCGAGGCCGCCGCGCTCTCCACCGTCTTCACCCTGTTCGTGATTGTGCAGGCGGGCAGCCAGTTCCCCGTCGGCTGGTGGCGCGACCGGCACGGCCCGCGAGCGGTCGCCGTCGTCGCCGCGTTTCTCGCGGGCGGCGGCTACGTCGGCCTCTCCGTCGCGCAGTCAGTCTGGGAAATCTACCTCGCGTACTCGCTGGGCGCGCTCGGCGTCGGCATCGTCTACACCGTCGCCGTCAACACCGCGCTCAAGTGGTTCCCCGACCGCCGCGGCCTCACCTCCGGCGTCGGCACGATGGCGTTTGCCGGCGGGAGCGCCGCGCTCGTCCCGTACGTCCGCGCGAACACCGGCCCCAATCTCCCGGCGTCGGCGTACGTCGACGTCCTCCAGCACGTCGGCGCGCTCATCTTCGTCGTCGTGCTCGCGGGCGCGCTCGTGCTCCGCGACCCACCGGACGGCTGGCTGTCCGACGGCGACGGCGCCGACTACGCGGGCAGCCAGTTCACGTGGCGCGAGATGCTTCGCACGTGGCAGTTCTGGCTGATGTACGCGATGTTCGTCGCCGTCTCCGGCGCCGGCCTCATGCTCACAGAGAAAGTCGTCTCGTACGCCGACCACCTCGGCCTCGCCGGCGTCATCGCCACCGCCGCCGCCACCCTCCTGCCGCTGGCGGGCGGCGTCGGCCGCCTCGTCCTCGGCGGCGCCAGCGACCGCGTCGACCGCACGAACGCGATGGCGGCGACGTTCGTCACGCTCGGCCTCGCGCTGTTCGCCGTCGTCTACTTCGGCATCCAGGGCGCGGGCGCCGCGTTCGTCGCCGCCGTCGTCGTCGCGACGTTCTTCTGGAGCCCACAGTACACGCTGTTCCCGAGCGTCGTCGGCGACTACTACGGCGAACGCCACTCCAGCGCGAACTACGCGCTGCTGTACTCGGGGAAGATGTGGGGCGGCGTGTTCGGCGGCACCGTCACGGGCGCGTTCGTCGTCAGCCTCGGCTGGAACAACACGTTCGTGCTCGGCGGCGTCCTCGCCGTGCTCGCCGGCGTCGCCGCGCTCCTCCTGGAACCGCCGGCGCCGCCCGAACGCGCCGACTGACGCCACTCCGGAAATATTCGGTGCCACCCTTTACGGTGGGAGACGCCAGGCTTCCTGTATGGACTCTCCGGACCTCGACCGCTTCTCGTCTCGCCGCTCCACTGTCTACGGCCAGCGCGGCGTCGTCGCCACGAGCCAGCCGCTCGCGGCGCAGGCCGGCGTCTCCGTCCTCGAAGACGGCGGCAACGCCTTCGACGCCGCCGTCGCCACCGCCGCCGCCCTGAACGTCGTCGAACCCACGTCCACGGGCCTCGGCGGCGACGTGTTCGCGTGCTACCGGACCGCCGACGGCGACGTCGGCGCGATGCGCTCCTGCGGCGGCGCGCCCGCCGACGCGACCATCGAGAACGTGCGCGAAGCCGTCGCCGACGACCAGGACGTCGCGCCCGAGGACGCCGAGATGCCGATGACCGGCGCGCAGACCGTCACCGTCCCCGGCACCGCCCGCGGCTGGGAAGCCACCGCCGAGCGGTTCGGCCGGAAAGACCTCGGCGCACTCCTCCAGCCAGCCATCCGGTACGCGACCGACGGCTACCCGGT
>JBDGQF010000392.1:0-4723 GCA_042219255.1 Halobacterium sp.
GTTCCCCCATAGCTACACTGACAAACGGGCGGTTAGTATTTAGATTTTGGGACTGGACGCCCGTATCTTACCCACGTAGCACCACTCAGAAACACTGCTCCAGGGTGAAAACGGGGACAAATCGACCTGTACCAGTCGTCTGTACTGCGATTACTCCGCCGTGTACACTATCGGAACTCGAACAGTCACGCCGGAACGAAGAACGACAGTCGGCGTTGGCCCGAGTCCATGGCCCCCACAGCCGATAAGATTCTCTCCAGTAGAAGTTCATTCAATCGGTCTGCGTTCAGCAAAAGTATTTCTTGGTAGGACGACAACCAAGACGATATGAACGGGTCCGGAACCGTCCAACGAATCTTCACTGCGCCCGACGCCGGCGTGGAGATGGACGACAGGAGCGGAGTCGACGCCGTCGCGGGCCGCGGCCTGCGAGGTGACCGGTACTTCAGCGACGTCGAAACCGGGACGTTCGTCACGTGGGACGCCGACCAGGACCGAGCGGCCGGCTACGACCTGACGCTCATCGAACGCGAGGCCATCGACGCAATCGAGCGCGAGGCGGACATCGCACTCGCGCCCGGCGAACACCGGCGGAACGTCGTCACGCAGGACGCCGCACTCAACCACCTCGTCGGCACGCGGTTCCGCATCGGGGACGCCGTCTGTCGCGGTGACCGCCTCTGCGAACCGTGCAGGTACCTGCAAGACCTCGTCGGCGAGAACGTGCTCGACGCGCTGGCCCACCGTGGCGGACTCCGCGCAGACATCGTCGAAAGTGGGAGGATTCAGCCAGGGGACACTATCGAAGTAACCGACTGACGGCCCGTACTGAACGGGCGCGCTACCGCTGCCTCAGCATCGCAGGCCTGCCCGCAACGACGACTCGTCTCAGAGGTAGTCGCCGACGAGCGCGTTGACGCGCTCGCGGGTGTCCTCGGGAATCGCGTCCGTGGGCGTGTTCACGGTGCCTTCGAGCGCGTGCCCGCAGTCGCAGTCGCGCTCCTCGGGCAGCGTCTCGATGGCGTGCTCGACGGTGCGCTTGATGGCGTCCTCGTTCGCCGCGGCGTTCTCCAGGACTTCCTCGAGGGTGACCTCGCTGTCCTGCTTCCAGACGTCGTAGTCGGTGACGCCCGCGACGGTGGCGTAACACATCTCGGCTTCCCGCGCGAGTTTCGCTTCCGGAATCGCGGTCATGCCGACCAAGTCCCAGCCCTGAGACTTGTAGAACTCCGACTCGGCGCGCGTCGAGTACTGTGGGCCCTCGATGCAGACGTACGTGCCGCCCGCCTGTGTTTTCGCGTCGGTCGCCTCGCTGGCGGCGTCGTGGAGGTGGTCGACCATGTGCGGACAGTACGGGTCTGCGAACGGCTGGTGGACGACGATGCCGTCGCCGAAGAACGTCGAGTTGCGGTGTTTCGTGCGGTCGAAAATCTGGTCGGGTACGACGAGCGTCTGCGGCGGCAGTTCCTCTTTGAGGCTGCCGACGGCGTTCGACGCCAGCACGCGCTCGACGCCGAGTTCCTTGAACGCGTAGATGTTCGCCTTGTACGGGAGGTTCGTGGGGGAGCGCTGGTGGTCGGGGCCGTGCCGCGGCAGGAACGCGACCTCCGTGCCGGTGTCGCCGAACTCGCCGACCGTCACTGGCGCGCTCGGGTCGCCGAACGGCGTCGACACCTCGACCTCGCGGACGTCGTTCAGGGGGAGTGCTTCGTAGATGCCGGAACCGCCGATGAAACCAATCATACAGCGACGTGGACAGCGGACGCACCTAAACGATGCGCTCCGCGGCCGTCGGCGGTAGTCGGCGGCGTCGCCAGTAGAACAGGCGCGACAGATGGACGCCGTCGTCGGCAGTAGAACGGCGGTGGCGTCAGGCGTCGACGCGCAGCTTCCACTCGTCCGCGCCGGCTTTCACGAGGACGTCCCGGCGCACCATCTCCTCGAGGACTTCGTCGAGGCGGTCTGGCTGAGCAATCTCCATCTCGATGCGTTCGACGTCGTGGTACGCCGCGAGCAGGTCGCGGATTTCCTCGCGCGTGTACGGGCCGTCGCCGTCCTTCTCCATGACGCCGGAGACGAGGTCGACCATGTCCTCGATGAAGTTCCAGGGGTAGACGACCCACGCCCACTGTTCGAGGTACTCGCCGACGTAGTCCGGGTCGAACTCGCTCGTCCCGAGCAACTGGAGGGTGGCCGTCCGGATTTCGTTGGCGTCGCGCTCCTGGACGTACTCGTGGGCGTGCTTGATGGAGCCGCCGGTGTCGGCGATGTCGTCGATGATGAGGACGTCCTTGTCCTCGACGGAGCCCTCCGGCATCGGGTACCGGATTTCGGGTTCGCCGGACTTCTCGGCGGTGCCGACGTAGTGTTCCATCTTGAGGCTCGTGAGGTCGTCGAGTCCGAGGAAGTCACAGAGACACCGGCCCGCGAACCAGCCGCCGCGCGCGAGTGCGACGACGACGTCCGGTTCGAACTCGGATTCCTTGACGTCGTCGCTGACGTCGCGGCAGAGACCGTAGATGTACTCCCAGTTGGTGATAGTGCACTTGAACTCGTCCGGGAGGTCGCTCATTGCGTACTGGCACTCGCACACCTCGCTACTTAACGGTTTACAGGCGCCGCGGGCCGGTGCGGTGCGCTGGCCGCCGAGACGTGTCAACAGAGTTCCCGTAGCGGGATACTGGAAAGCTTCAAGCCGGACTGCAGGGATGCGAGTGGTATGCCAAGCGGTCTCCGCGACGCGGGAACCGAGACCCGCCGCCGCGTCCTCCAGTCGGTCGGTGCCGCCGCCGTCGCCGCCCTCGCAGGGTGCGCTGGCGAGGGCGGTGGGGACGGCACGGACACCGCGACAGCGTCGACGCCCTCGGCGACCACGCAGCCGACGCAGTCGACCACGGAGCCGGCGACGCAGACGACGACAGTCGACCCGGACGTCCAGCGCGAGGCGGCGCTGGAACTCGTTCGCGCGCTCACGGACGGCGAGTACCAGGCCTCCTTCGACATGCTCGCAGAGCGCGTGCGCAGCCAGTACTCGGCGTCCCGCTTGCAGTCGGACTGGGAGGGGACGACCGGCGACTTCGGGCGCTTCGAGCGCGTGGTCGGCGTCCATCGCACGACAGCGCAGGGCTACGACGTCCTGCTGGTGCGCGCGCAGTTCGAGGCGGGTCTCGTGGTCGTGCAGGTGGTGTTCGACGGCGCGTCCATCGAGGGCCTGCGGTTCAGCGTGCCGCAGTCAGCGTACTCGCCGCCGTCGTACGCCGACGAGTCCGCGTTCGCGGAGCGCGAGGTGACACTCGATTCGCCGGCGTGCGGCCTCGGCGCGACCATCACGGGACCCAGCGAGGGCGGGGATACTGGCGTCGTGCTGGTCCACGGCTCCGGGCCGTACGACCGCGACGAGACAATCGGCCCGAACAAGCCGTTCAGAGACCTCGCGTGGGGACTCGCGACGGAGGGCGTGACCGTCCTCCGGTACGACAAGCGGACGCACGCCTGCGACGTGGCGACCGACGAACTCGGGTTCGGCGCGCTCGTCGTCGACGACGCGCTCACCGCGCTCGACCGGTTGCGCGCGGAGACGGGCGTCGCGGACGCCGCCGTGGTCGGTCACAGCCTCGGCGCGTACGCGGCGCCCCGGATTGCGGCGCGCGACGGCGACGCGGACGCGTTCATGCTGGCGGCGCCGTCGCGCCCGCTGTACGAACTCGTCCCCGACCAGGTCGAGTACCTCGCGCGCCTCGACGGGAACGTCACTGACGCCGAGCGCGAGCGCGTTCAGAACGCCGAGGCGACCGCGCAACGACTCGCGAACGGCGAGTACGAGGGCGGCGGGTTCGCGTGGGGCGCGTCGTTCTGGCGGGACGTCGCGGACTACGACCCCGTCGCGACCGCCTCGTCGCTGTCTGCGGCCGCGTACGCGCTCCAGGGCGGCCGCGACTACCAGGTGACCGCAGAGGCCGACTTCCCGGCGTGGGTCGACGCGCTCGGCGACGACCACACGGAACTGTACGACGCGCTCAACCACCTGTTCGTGGCCGGCGAGGGCGAGGCGACGCCGAGCGAGTACTACACGCCCGGGAACGTCGCCGAGCCCGTGGTCAGCGACCTGGCCGGCTGGCTGACCGCGTGAGTCGTCGCTTGCGGACCGGCAGTCGGCCAGTGGGGGAAGGAAAACACGCAACACGCGGGAGCGCGAACCCGCGTCCATGACTACGACGAGGGCGCTGCTCGTTGACGCGTTCACGCGAGAGCCGTGCGCGGGCAACGCGGCGGGCGTGGTGCCCGACGCGGACGACCTGACCGACGACCAGATGCAGTCGATTGCCGCGGAACTCGGCGCGAGCGAGACGGCGTTCGTCCGGGAGAGCGGGGACGCCGACAGGCGCGTGCGGTACTTCTCGCCGACGACGGAAGTCGACCTCTGCGGGCACGCGACCATCGCGAGCCACGCGCAACTGTTCGCGGACGGCCGCATCGGCGCGGGCGAGCACACGCTGGAGACGAACGTCGGCGTGCTGGACGTCGCGGTGGACGACGACGGCACGGTCTGGATGACGCAGAACCCGCCCGAGGTGCGCGAAGTGGACGTGTCCTACGGCCGCGTCGCGGACGCGACGGGGCTGGACGAGGAAGCGCTCCGGGGCGCCAGCGACGACCTGCCGCTGGCGGTGTCCTCGACGGGCCTGCCGTTCCTCGTGGTGCCGGTGACGTACCTCTCCGACCT
>JBDGQF010000284.1:0-4717 GCA_042219255.1 Halobacterium sp.
ATTCACCGCGAGACCGCCGAGGACTTCGACCCCGAGGGCGAGTACGACCTCGTGCTCGCGTGCAGCGTGCTCAGCGAACTCGACGACCCGGTCGCGGTCGTCGACCGCTACCTCGACGTGCTCGCGGACGACGGCACGTTCGTCGGCGTCGCGCCCGCGGACAAGAATACGAGCACGCACCTCCGCGAGGTCGAACGCACGCTCGAAGCCCGCGGCGCGACCGTCTACGGACCGACGCCGAGACTGTGGCCTGGCGAACAGCCCAGCGACCGCGGGTGGACGTTCGACGAGCGACCGGACGTCGAGGCGCCAGACGTCCAGCGTCGGCTCGCGGAGGCCAGCGAGCGCCCCTCCGAGTTTCTGCACACGGAAGTGAAGTTCTCGTACTCGCTGCTGCGGACGGACGGCGTCCGCCAGCACGACGTGGCGCTGGACAGCGACCGCCTCCTGAAACTCGCGGACGCCGACGACCGCGTCACCGACCGCGTGGACGCCGTGCTCGCGAAGCTCTCCCGCGACCTCGCCGACGAGGACGCAAACCCCCTGTTCAAGGTCAGCGACGGCAGCGAGGACGAGGACTGCTACATGGTGCTCGTCCGGCCGACGAGTCTCAACCGCGACCTGCTCGCCGCGGACTACGCAGACCTGCTCTCTGTTGAGTCCGCGCTCCTCCTTTGGAACGACGACGAGGGAGCGTACAACCTCGTCGTCGACGAGGAGACGGTCGTCGACGGCGTGTAATTTTCGGGGCCGCGCCGCCGTTGCGTCCCTCAGCGGAACGTCTCGACGCGCCGCCGTTGCGTCTCTCAGAAGAACGTTCGGCGCGCCGTCCCGCTCGCTCAGAAGAACGTCTCGGCGCGGCGCTGTGCGTACTCGTCGAGGCGCGCGGGGGACTCGGCGAACCACGCCGCGCCGTCGACTTCCGCCTGCTGGACGCTGATGGTGTCGCCGACGTACGCGGCGTCGAAGAACACGTGCATCGTGTGGCTCACGCGGTCGTCCGCGTCGTCCTCGCTCACCCACCGGAGGTGTTCGACGTACCAGAGCCCCGTTATCTCGCAGTCGACGCCCGCTTCCTCCCGGACTTCGCGCACGGCCGTCTCCTCGAAGGACTCGTCGCCCTCCCGGCCGCCGCCCGGGACTCCCCACTCGGACTTCCCGCGCGGCAGAATCAGGAGCGCTCGCTCTCGCGTCTCCTCGCCGCCGCTGTACGTCTCGCTCGGGTCGCCCGCTTGTCCTGGCTGGCGCACCACCCACGCGTACGCGCTGCCGACGTAGCCGTCGCGGGCGTTCTGCACGTACTCCGGGAACTCGTCCGGCGGCACCTCCACGACGCCGTCGTCGACGGGGACGTCGCCGTACTCGTCGCGCAACGCCTCGATGCGGTCGGCGACGAACGACTCGTTGATGGCGGTCATGCGGACTCGTAACCGCGGCACGCACCTACTTGAACCTGTCTGTCCGCCGTCATCCCTGGGCGGTTGCGTGCTGTCGCTCCCCGACACGCTTTTTCGCCGGCGCACCGACTCCCAACCAATGGCAGGCTCGCCGGAGATTCTCGTCACGAACGACGACGGCATCGACTCGCCCGGCATCCGAGCGCTCGCGCAGGGCCTGGACGCCGTCGGGAACGTCACCGTCGTCGCGCCGAAGAACAACAAGAGCGCGACCGGACGCGCAATGTCGAACGAAGTCCGCGTCGAGGAGCGCGAACTCGGGTACGCCATCGACGGCACGCCGGCGGACTGCGTGGTCGCCGGCCTCGAAGCGCTCGGCCCGTACCCAGACCTCGTCGTCGCCGGCGTCAACGAGGGCGCGAATCTCGGCATGTACGTGCTCGGGCGCTCTGGCACCGTCAGCGCCGCCGTCGAAGCGGCGTTCTTCGGCGTGCCCGCTATCGCCATCTCGCTGTTCCTCACGAGCGAGGACTTCGGCGAACCCACGCACCCCGAGGACTACGAGGCCGCCGTGGAGGCGACGACGTACCTCGCCGAGCACGCCGTCGACGCCGGCGTCTTCGAGCACGCCGACTACCTGAACGTCAACGCCCCACACCCAGGCGCGGACGCCACCGGCGAGATGGTCGTCACGCGCCCGTCCCACGGCTACGACATGACCGCCGAGCGGGACGGCGAGCGAATCACGCTCCACGACCGGATGTGGGACCGCATGGACAGCGGCGACGTCCACGAGCCACCCGGTACCGACCGGCGCGCCGTCATCGACGGCCACGTCTCCGTCTCCCCGCTCACCGCGCCGCACACGACCGAACACCACGAAGCCCTCGACGGGCTCGCGGAAACGTACTAACTGTCACGCTGCGCTGGCGGTTCACTCGGACTCGCCGACCAGTTCCGGCCCGCAGTCCCGGAGCATCCCCTCCGGGTCGACGAACGCCGGCGTCTCCGCCGGCGGCCCGTCGAACCACGCGACGCGCGTGATTTCCTCGTCGTCGACGCCCAGGTCGTCACCGAACTCCCGGTCGTCAGTCCGGCCGACGAACGCCACGAACCACCCACGCGACACCGCCGCGCCCGCTCCGTCTCCACTCGCCTCATCGGCGTTCGCGTCGCTTTCCGCTTCCGCTCCCTCTCCAACGCCTCCCTCGCGGTCCGCATCTCTTCCCGCGTCCGCCTCGGTCTCCGCTTCTGCGGCCGCGTCCTCCGGCCGCACGACCTGTTCGACGACGCGGCACGCCGGCCCGAGTTCGACGGCCAGTCCGGTCTCCTCCGCCAGTTCGCGCTCGGCGGCCGCCGCGAGCGTCTCGCCGGGGTCGACGCTCCCGCCCGGCAGCACCCACTCGTCGGCCCACCACGGTTCGACGAACGCCACCTCGCCCTCGGGGTTCCAGACGACGGCGCCCGCGGCGACCCACTCGCGGCTGTACTCCGCGAACTCCTCCCGCGTCACCGTCCACTCGTTGACGACGAGGTTGACGTCCGCGCGTTCGAGGAGGGCGGCGACCTGTTCAGACGGTGCTTGCGGCGCTCGCGGCGAGTCCTCGGTCACGTTCCGGTGGTCTCGCGACGCGGGCCAAAAGGCTGCCGGTGGTGGCCGGTGGACTGTCAGGGACGTTTCGTCGAAAATACGTATTTACGTGTGGGTGTCAAACACAAGCGCGCTATGGCCGAGTCGTCGTCGAGCGGCGTCGTCCGCCGCGTCGCGCAACTGGCCCGCCGCGCCGTCGCCGCCCTGCGGCCACGCCGAATCACGCTCGAACAGCCACCAGTCACGTTCACGGACGGCGACGGCCGAGAGGTCGACGTGCGACCGTACCGCGAGCGCGACTTCGAGGGCCTCGTCGCGATGTACGACGACTTCGACTCCAGTCAGCGCGCCCAGGGCACGCCGCCGCTCGGCGAGGACGCCGTCCGCGACTGGCTCCGGGAGGTTCTCGACGGCGTCAACGTGGTCGCGCGCACCGACGGCCGCGTCGTCGGCCACGTGATGTTCGTCCCGGACGACACCGGCCGCCACGAACTCGCCATCTTCGTCCACCAGGACTACCAGGGCGCCGGCGTCGGCACGAAACTGCTCGCGGTCGGCCTCGAACACGCGCGCAGCGAGGGCGTCGAGTACGTCTGGCTGTCCGTCGAAGCCTGGAAGCGCGATGCCCAGCGCCTCTACCAGCGCGCCGGCTTCTCCACCGTCAACCCGATGGGCGCGTCACACCGGATGTCGCGGTACCTGTGACGCCACAGCGGTGACCGGCCTGTTCTCTCGCGCCACCCCGAGCGGGCCGGACGCGCGGAGGGGCAGCCGAACCAGTCTTTAAGGCGGTCTGCGCCAATCCACGCGCATGGAGGACGTCGACCTCGACGAACTCGTCTCGTCGCTGACGCCACGCGAGGAGAACAGCGCGCTCAAATCCTACCAGAACACCGTCTCCGTGCCGTGTCCCGCCTGCGGCGACCCGTTCGACGACCTCGTCGTCTGCAAGCAGAACCCCACGAGCCTCAACCTCTCGCGCCAACTCGACCTCTGCGTCGGCACCGACGACAACCGCGCCGTCATCTTCACGCACAAGCGCTGAGCCGGCCACTCGCGGCCGCCGCCGCGAAACTAGCTGCGTCGGTTCACAATGCGAAACTAGCTGCGTCGGCCGTCGCCGGTCACTGCAGGACTGGCTGCGCTACTGCTGGCTCCCACTCCATTTCGCCCTGGTAGTGGAACGCCTCGTCGTCCCGCTGGGGGTCGAGGACGGTCAGCGACAGCCAGCCGTTGTCCAGTAGCTCCGCGACGGACTCGTTGCGCCGGAGGACGTCCTCGACGCGCTCGACGGGCGCGTGAATCACCGCACTCAGGCGGAGCGGCTGGTGGTACGGCCGGTCGTCGTCGACGTTCAGCGACTGCAGGGGGAGCCCGGTCATCAGGTCGCCGCCGTTCCCCTGGTAGACGCCGACGTTCCCGGTGGGGTTTTGCGTGGTCTTCGACCCGCTGCCGTAGACGGCGTTGTCCACGGTCGCGAAGTAGTACTGGCAGTTAATCCACTGCGTGACGACCAGCGGCCCCTCGACGATGGCTTCCAGCGCGTCGCCGTCCGGGTCGGTCGTCCAGTCGTAGGAGTGCAGGAAGGCGCGGCCGTCCAGGTCGCTGTCGGCGGTCAGCTCGCGCGGCCCGATGACGAACGACGCGTTCCCGGCCAGTCCCCACTCCGGGCGTGTCTCCGCCCAGTCGGCCGTCCGGCGCTCGGTCTCCGCGACGGCGTCCGCGCCGC
>JBDGQF010000245.1:0-4691 GCA_042219255.1 Halobacterium sp.
GCGTACACCGTCGCCGTGAACACGCCCGTGAAGTGGTTCGACGAGCGCCGCGGCCTCGCGACGGGCGTCGTCGCGATGTCCTACGGCGGCCTCAGCTTCCTCGTCATCCCGTGGGTGCGCGGCAGCGTCTCCGCCGCGTTTCAGCAGACCGCCGTCGCACTCGGCGTCGGCACCGGCCTCGCCGCGCTGCTCGGCGCGTTCGTCCTCCGCGACCCCAGCAGTGACGGCGAACCCACCAGCGAGGGAGACGTCGAGGCGGACGGCGGCGACGCGGACGAAGAGTCGGCGTTCGGGGACGAGCGCGCGTGGACGTGGCGCGAGAGCGTCCGCACCTGGCAGTTCTGGTTGCTGTACGTCGTGTTCGCCGTCGTCAACGGCGTCGGCCTGATGGTCATCGGGAAGGTGGTGTCGTTCGCCAGCCAGCTGTCCCTGCCCGCGGCCGCCGGCACAGCGGCGGCGTCCCTGGTCGCGCTCGCGGACGCCGGCGGCGTGCTCGTCGGCGGCGCGGCGTCCGACCGCTTCGGCCGCCGGCGCACCGTCGCCGCGTCCCTCGTGCTGTCCGGGGTCGCGCTCGCCGTCGCCGTCGCCGCGGGAAACGCGGGACTGGCGGCCGGGTTCGTCGCCGCCGTCGCCGCCGCCGCGTTCTTCCGGAGTCCGGCGTTCGCCGTGTTCCCGACGCTGGTCGCGGCGTACTATGGCCGGTCGTTCTCCTCGGAGAACTTCGCCGCGCTGTACACGTCGAAGCTGTTCGGCGGCGTGTTCGGCGGCACCGCGGCGAGCGCGCTCGTCGTCACGCTCGGCTGGTCGCGGTCGTTCCTCCTGGGCGCCGTCCTCGTCGCCGCCGCCGGCGTCGCGCTCGCGTTCCTCCGGCCGGTCACCGCCGACCAGGCGCCCGGCGGCCGGCAACCGCAACGCTAACGCCGGCCCGCGAGTCGAGTTCAGGTATGCCAGAGGTCCGGGAATCACGCGTCTACGTCGACCAGTCCGAGACCGTCGAGGCGTACGTCGCCGCCGAACTCGGGGTCGCCGTCGCGCGCGTCTCCGGCGACAAGGTCGGCGAGTTCAGTCTCGTCGAACGCTGCACCGCCCGGGACGTCGCGACCACCGCGGTCGGCATCGCCGCCGCGACCGACGAGGACGTCCTCGTCGGCGACGAGGAAGACGGCTTCGAGGAGACTGGGTTCGGCCCGGCGGTCGCTGTCGGGAGCTACGACGGCGGCGTGCTCGCGGCGGACGGAGACGGCGGCCTCGCGCACTACGACGGCGACGACTGGACGGCGCTCGGCAGCGTGGACGCCGACGTGCGCGCGCTGGACGGCGACCTGGTCGCGGCCGCCGACGGCGCCTACCGGCTGACCGACGACGGCCCGAGCGCCGTCGGCCTCGACGACGTCCGCGACGTCGCCGCAGCGGGCGTCCCGCTCGCCGCGACGCCCGACGGCCTCTACCGCCTCGGCGCCGGCTGGATGCAGGCCGTCGACGGCGCGTTCGAGGTCGCTGCCAGCGACCCCGTCACGGCCAGTCCCGGCGAACTCGGTCGCGCGCACGCCGCCACCGCCGCCGCGCTCTACGCGTACGACGCCGACAGCGGCGACTGGGCCGCCCGCGACCTCCCGGTCGACAGCCAGGTCGCGGCCGTCGCGTACGCCACGGACGCCGTCATCGTCCTGACCGCCGACGGCGCGCTCGCCGTGGACGCCGGCGACGGGTTCCGGCACCGCAGCCTCGGGCTCCGGGACGCCGCCGGCCTCGCCGTCGTCGCCGAGGGAAACGCGTAAGCCGACGGCACGACTCGCGTCAGGTATGATACTCAGCGGCTCGGCGACCCAGCAACTCGCCGCCGCGCTCGCGGCGGAACTCGGCGACGACCTCGGGCGCGTCGAGTACGACTCCTTCCCCGACGGCGAGCAAATCGTGCACGTGCCGCCCGTCGACGGCCGCGCCGTCGTCGTCGCCTCGACCGTCTCCAGCGACGCGCACGTCGAACTCCTCCAGTTGCAGGACGCCGCCCGCGAGGCCGGCGCCGACGAAGTCGTCACCGTCATCCCCTACATGGGGTACGCGCGCCAGGACGAAGCGTTCGAACCCGGCCAGCCGGTGTCCGCGCGCGCCGTCGCGAAAGCCGTCTCTACGGGCACCGACCGCGTCATCACGGTCTGTCCGCACGAGCAGAGTGTGCTCGGGTTCTTCGACGTGCCCGCCGTCGGCGTCGACGCCGCCGGCCACCTCGCAGACCCGCTGCCCGCAGACCTCCAAGCGCCCGTGTTCCTCGCGCCCGACGGCGCCGCCGTCACGCTCGCGCAGTCCGTGCGCGACGGCTACGGTATCGGCGACGTCGACCACTTCGAGAAACACCGGCACTCCGGCAGCGAGGTGTCCGTCACGCCCAGCGACGTCGACGTCTCCGGCCGCGACGTCGTCGTCGTCGACGACATCATCGCCACCGGCTCCACGATGAGCGAAGCAATCAGCGAACTCGACGCCCCAAACCGCGTCTACGTCGCGTGCGTCCACCCGCTGCTCGCGGGGAACGCGCGCCTGAAACTCGCGGACGCCGGCGTCGAAGCCGTCCACGCCACGGACACCATCGAGCGCGCCGTCTCCACGGTCAGCGCCGCGCCCGCAATCGCCGCCGAACTCGACTAGGAAAACGGAGTCCGTCGCTGCCGACTACAGTTCCTCGATTTCGATGGCGAGTTTCGTGCCCTCGACGTCCCACTCCTCGCGGTAGCCGTCCTCGACTTCCGCGAGTTCGCGGGCGCGCGTCTCCTCCTTGATGAGGGCTTCGTGCTCGGAGACGAGGCGGGCGACGCGGTCGTCGAACACCATCACGTCGAGGCGGATTTCGGCGTCCATCTCGAGGTCGAGGTCTTTGCGCATCTCCTGGACGCGCCGGATGACCTCGCGGGCGTACCCCTCGCTCTCGACGTCCTCGTCGAGTTCGGTGTCGACGTAGACGGTGCCGCCGTCGAAGTCGACGCCGGCGACGTGCTCGGGCGTCTCCTCGACGAACTCCACCATCTCGGGCGTGAGTTCGACGTCGCGGCCGAGCGCGTCACTCACCTGGTCGGCGAGCGCGTCGAGGTCGGCGGACTCGACGTGCGCGTCGTTGAGCGCCTGCATGACCTCGCCGGCGTCGTCGCCGAACGCGGGGCCGAGCACGCTCATGTCGGCGCGCGCGCTGAACGCGAGTTCGCTCCAGTCGTCGTCCTCGTCGACGACCTCGATGCGGCGCGCGTTCAAGCGGTCGCGCAGCAGCGACGGGTGGTCGACGACCGCTTTGGCGACGCGGTCGTCGTCGGCGTCCACGACGACGCGCGTGACCGGCCAGCGGAGTTTCCGGCCGGCCTGCTGTCGGGCGTGACTCCCGGCTTCCTCGACGTCGCGCAGCGTCGCGACGTCGTCCTCGAGCGCCGGCTGGCGGTAGCGCTCCTCGACCTCGGGCCAGTCGCACATGTGGACGGTTTCGTAGCCGTCGTCGCCCGCGAGGTGCTGGTAGAGTTCCTCGGTGACCAGCGGCGCGAACGGCGCGAGCAGCGCGGTGACCTCCAACAGGGCCTTCTGCATCGTCGCGTACGCCGCGGTCTTCGACTCGCTGTCGCCCTCCTCCCACATGCGCTCGCGGACGACCTGCACGTAGTACCGCGAGAGGTCTTCCGTGACGAACGACAGCACTTCCTCGAGGGCCTTGTCCTGCTGGAACTCCTCCCAGGCCTCCGTCGCGTCGCGCTTCACGCGCTGGAGCGTCGACAGCAGCCACTGGTCGACGGTCTCCAGGTGGACGTCGTCGACCCCCACGCCGCTGCCGTCGCCGCCGAAGCCCTCGGGGACGTTCGCGTCGAAGTCGTCCATCGCCATGTACGGCCGCGGGAACCGGAACACGTTCCAGAGGATGTTGAGGTCGCGCTGCATGTTCTCGACCTCGTCGTAGGAGACGCGCATGTCGTCCCCGCGCGGCGTCACCGACAGCACGAACAACCGCATCGGGTCGGCGCCGTACTCGGAGATGAGTTCCTGGGGGTCGATGCGGATGTCCTTGGACTTCGACATCGCGCGGCCGTCCGGCATCAGCGCGTGCCCGTGCATCAGGACGTTCCGGTACGGCGAGTCGCCGACCGCCGCCGTCCCCATGCCGAGTTGCGACCAGAACCAGCCACGGGTCTGGTCGTGGGCCTCGATGATGAGGTCGGCGGGCCACTTCTGCTCGAAGCCCTCGGTCTCCGAGGGATAGTTCAGGGTGCCCCAGGACGCGACCGCGGAGTCAAGCCAGACGTCGAAGACGTCCGGGACGCGCGTGTACGTCGTGCCGTCCCGCGTGATGGTGATGTCGTCGACGGTGTCCTTGTGGAGGTCGACGGTCTCCGGGTCGACGTCCTGGTCGGCGAGGTCGGCGAGTTCCTCGCGGGTGCCGACGACGAGCGCGTCGTCCATGTCGCCGCTCCAGTCCTCAGGCGTCCAGATGGGGATGGGAGTGCCCCAGTAGCGCTGCCGGCTGACGTTCCAGTCCGGCGCGTTCTCCACGAAGTCCCGGAAGCGGTTGTCCCTGGCCCACTCCGGGAACCACTCGGAGTCCTCCATGTTGTCGAGGAGTTCGTCCTTGACGTCGGTGATGGTGATGAACCACTGGTCGGTGACAATCTGGACGATGCCGGTGTCGCAGCGCCAGCAGTGCCCGTAGGAGTGCTCGACGG
>JBDGQF010000141.1:0-4688 GCA_042219255.1 Halobacterium sp.
CCACTAGGCTCTCACCATTACATGGACGAGAAGACCGAGGAACTGCGGGACATCTTCATGGACGTGGCCGACGACGAGACGGTCACGGAGTCCCAGGAGGACACCCACGGTTCCCTCGCCTCGGCGGCGGACGTCGAAGCACGGCTGCGCGAGGCCGTCGCGGCGATGCACGACAACCTGGACTTCCAGACCGACCTCGACGTCGACGACCTCGCGACCGTCGTCGAACAGTTCTACGCCGGCGACAGCGACGCCGAGATAGCCGACGCGCTCGACGCCGACGTGGACGCGGAGACGGTCGCTGACGCCCGCATCGACCTTCACCTCCTCCGCGAGAGCGACACCGACGCCCCCTTCGACCTCGCGCGCCTCCGCGACGAGGACGCCGACCCCGCCGCCGTCGCCGCCGACGCGGACGTCGACGAGTCCACGGTCGCGGCCTACGAGCGCGTCGCCGACGCGCAAGCGGAAATCCGGCGCGTGAACGACCGCTACCGCGCGGAGTTCGAGAACGTCCTCCAGGACCGCGAACTCTCCGAGCGCCTCACCAGTTCCGTCCACGAGGACGGCCTCGACGGCGCCACCGAGGGCCAGGAGACCGACATCGACATCTGACCGGCGACACTCCGACCCGTTCTCGCAGCGGCGCGCACTGGCCGCCCAATCTACTGCTCGCTGACACCACCCTGTAGTGCCGGTTGCCGGCGGTTTTATGCCCGTCAGGGAACACTGCACTGACGAATGAGAGACCACGCCGCCCGGGACGTCGACACCCCGGACGTCGACTCCGTCGAGGACGTGCTTGACGTCGACTCCACGGAGGACGTCCTCGAACGGCTGTTCCGGGACAGTCTCACGAACGCCATCATCGCGTGGCTGCTCGTCGCCGTGCTCGCGGGCGTGTTCGTCGACACCGTCGTCGACTTCGACGAGCAGTGGATGGTGTTCGTCGCCGCCGTCGGCGCCATCGTGGTCGTGCCGCCCGTCGCGTTCCGCGAGTGGCGCGTGATGCTGCCCTGGGAGTTGCTCGTGCTGGCGCTCCTCCCGATTCTCGTGCGCGGCCTGTTCGGCGGCGACGTGGGGACGTTTGCGGTGTACTTCGCGCTCGCCGCCGTCGCGCTCATCGTCGTCGTCGAACTCCACCTGTTCACGTCGATGCACGTCACGCACTGGTTCGCCGTCGTGCTCGTCGTGATGACGACGCTGGCGTCCGCCGCGGCGTGGGCCATCGTCCAGTACAACCTCGACGTGTACGCCGGCACGTCGTACCTCACGACGAACGAAGCGCTCATGACGGAGTTCCTCTGGGTGACGCTCGCCGGGTTCGCCGCCGGCGTCGTCTTCGACGCGTACTTCCGCCGGCGCGACCGCTGGCTCCGCGCCGCCCTCGGGCGGGTGGTGCGCCGATGACCCTCCTACCGCGGCCGTCGCGCGCGAACCAGCGCCGACTCACGCGCGCGATGCAGTTCGTGCTCGCGGCGCTCGTCGTCTGGGGGTTCGTGCGCGGCAACTCCACCGCCGTCGTCAACGGCTCAATCACGCTCGCAATCACGTTCCTGCCGGCGGTCCTGGAGCGCAAGTACGACTTCCCGCTCGACCCGTGGCTCGCGCTCTGGATTACCGCCGCCGTCTTCCTGCACACGCTCGGGTCGTCGGGCCTGTACGCCCACATCGAGTGGTGGGATCACGTCACGCACGCGCTGTCCGCGTCCCTGGTCGCGGGCGCCGGCTACACCGTCGCGCGCGCCATCGACATCCACCACGACGAGATTTCGATTCCGCGCGAGGTCACGTTCGTCTACCTGTTCATCGTCGTGCTCTCGTTCGGCGTAATCTGGGAGCTGTTCGAGTTCGGTCTCGACGTCATCTCGGACGCCAGCGGCCTCTCGATGCCGCTCGCCCAGCACGGCCTCGACGACACCGTCAAGGACTTCATGTACAACTCGCTGGGCGCGCTCGTCGTCGCCGTGTTCGGGCAGGCGCACCTCGTCGGCGTCGCGCGCCGCGTCGAGGACTGGTACCACGGCCGCGCCGAGTAGCGCGAATGTTCAAGTACGGGCGCGCGGCCACCCAGTCGCGTGCCCGCCGCCGAGACTCTCGACACCGTCGCGTTCAGCGACCTCGCCGTCGCGACGTACTGCCCCAGACAGCTGTACTACGCGCGCCGCGACGACCGAGACCCGCCGCCCGAGCACGACGCTGCGCTCGAACTCGCCGGCCAGTACGGCGCGCTCGCGGTGGCGTCCGACGCCGCGCTCGCGACCTACGACCTCGCCGTCACACCCCCCCAGTTCCGGTCGAACCTCGACGCCAGCCTCGACCGCTACCCCCGCGTCGCCGACCCCGCCCAGACCGCCGTGTTCCTCCGCGGGAAGGACGCACACGGCCGTGCGGCGAAACTCCACCGCGGCCCACTGGCGGTGTCCGTGGTGACCCATGGCAGCCCACCCGAAGCGGGGGTGTACGCGCCGCAGGGCGTGCGCGCCACCGCCGCCGCGAAAGCGCTCGCGTGGCAGGAGGAGACGCCGGTCGACCACGCGTACGTCGAGTACGCGCGCCACGGCGTCGTGCGCCGCGTCGAACTCACCACGCGCCGGAAGGCCGCGTACCGGCGCGCGCTCCACGCGGTCAGGCGGCTCGACGGCCCGCCGCCGCGCCTCCACGACGACGCGAAGTGCGGCGCCTGCGAGTACAGCACCGAGTGCGGCGCGCGGACGCGCACCCTCGGGTCGCTGCTGTCGTTCGGCGGTGACTGACCGGAGAAACTGGTGACACGTGGGGTTACGCGTGTTCGCTGAGCCAGTCTTTGACGGCGTCCGCGATAGCGCCCTCGCGCAGGACGTCGTTGCGCGCGACGTCGACGACCGTGCTCGGCGTGCCGCCAGCGGTCTCGCCGGCGTCCAGCACGTAGTCGACGGCGTCGAGGAAGTCGTCGCCGAGGTCGCCGGGGTCGGTGACGCTCGGCCGGCCGCTGACGTTCGCGCTCGTCGCCGTGAGCGGCGCGACGCGGTCGAGGAGCGCGAGCGCGACGTCGTGGTCGGGGACGCGCACGCCGACGCGGTCGCGGCCGCCCGTGAGGACGTCCGGGACGGTGTCGCGCTTCTCGCAGACCACGGTCACCGGCCCGGGCAGGAACTCGTCCATGAACGCGCGCTCGGTGTCGCCGACCCGGAGGTGTTCGACGGCGCTGTCGACGTCCGGGAACGCGAACGACAGCGGCTTGTCGCGGTCGCGGCGCTTCGCGTCGAACACGGCCTCGACGGCGTCGGCGTCTAGGGCGTCCGCGCCGACGCCGTACACCGTCTCCGTCGGGTAGACTACGAGGCCGCCGCCGCCGACCGCGTCGGCGGCCGCCGCGAGGTCGTCGTCGCTGACAGGCATACCTGGGGGTTGGGGTGCGCGGGAAAAAGCGTTGTCTACTCGCGGCCGTTACAGGCCGACGACGGCGTCCTCGACCTCGTCGTAGTCCGGGAACGCCGGCCACTCGTCGGCGACCCACGCGTAGTCGACGGTGCCGTCGGCGGCCACGAGGAACACCGACGGGCGAGGCTCGCTGACGCCGGCCATGCCGTCGAGGCTGTGGCTGATGCCGTACTGTTCGGCGACGCCGTTCTGGGGGTCACTGAACAGACCGGTGAACGCCTCGATGCCGCGCTCCTCGATGGTGGTCTTGTGCTCGTACGGCGACGAGATGGAGACGCCGACGACCTGCACGCAGTACTCGTTGATGCCGCGCTCGCGGAGTTCGTTCCAGATGTACGTCGACGGGAACGCCCCGTCCATCGGCGTGAACACGAGCAGCACGGGCGCGTCCGCGAGCAGGTCGGACAGCGAGACGTCCTCCCAGTACTCGTCGTTCACGAGCGGTCGCGTGAAGTCAGGGGCTTGCTCGCCCTCCTCGACGTGGTCGGCTTCCGGGAGGTCGACGACGTCGAACTCGAGGTCCATCACTCACCACCCCCGTAGGTGGCGTCGAGGTAGTCGACGATGTTCGCGCTCTCGGCCATCGCGACGCCCGTCTCGCCGTCGATGATGGCTGGTACCGTGCGCGCGCCGACGATGCGCTTGACCGCGTCGCGCTCGCCGTGCATCGGTTCGACGAACCGCGAGTGGTAGTCGATACCGAGTTCGTCGAGTTTGCGGACGACGCGCTCGCAGTACGGACACGCCTGCAGGCGGTACAGCGTCACGTGCGCGTCGCTGTGCTCGGGCCGTGGCGGCGCTTCGCGTGCACTCATACGGTGTCGTTCGCTCGAATCCCGGGTAAACGCTTCGCCCGCGGCGGGCGACGCGGCTTCTCCGGTCGCCGCCGGCCGCGCGGACTGATCGCCACCGTCAAAGTTTAAGCCGAGGCCCGAAAACTCCGAAGACGGAATGGGCCATCTCTCGCTCCCGCTGGCCGTGTTGCTGTTCGGCGTCGAACTCAGCGAGGACGTCATCGTAGCCGCGGGCGTCGTCACGATTGTCGTCCTGATGGGGCTGTCGGCGTTCTTCTCCTCGTCGGAAATCGCGATGTTCTCGCTTGCGCGCCACCGCCTCGAAGCGCTACAGGAGGAGGGGCGGCCGGGCGCGGACACCGTCGTCGCCCTGACGGAAGACCCCCACCGGTTGCTCGTGACGATTCTCGTCGGGAACAACCTCGTGAACATCGCGATGTCCTCCATCGCGACGGGACTGCTCGGCTACTA
>JBDGQF010000014.1:0-4663 GCA_042219255.1 Halobacterium sp.
TCATCGCGCGCATCGGCGACGAGACGACGCTCGTCGCGGGCGTCGAGTCAGCCGAGGAAGCCGAGACGGCGTTCGAGACGCTGGACATCGGCGCGGACGCCGTCCTCCTCGACCGCGACGACCCGGACGAGATTCGCCGCACCGTGAACGTCCGGGACGCCGCCGAGCGCGAACGCCTCGACCTCACGTGGGCGACAGTGACGGACATCGAGGAAGCGGGGAGCGCCGACCGCGTCTGCGTCGACACCGGCAGCCTGATGGACGACGACGAGGGCATGCTCGTCGGGTCGATGAGCCGCGGCCTGTTCTTCGTGCACGCCGAGACCGCCGAGTCGCCGTACGTCGCGTCCCGGCCGTTCCGCGTGAACGCTGGCGCCGTCCACGCCTACGTCCGCACGCCCGACGGCGGCACGAAGTACCTCGCCGAGCTGTCCAGCGGCGACGAAGTCCAGGTCGTCGACCGCGACGGCCACACGCGCAGCGCCGTCGTCGGCCGCGCGAAAATCGAGAAACGCCCGATGTTCCGCGTCGAAGCCGAGACAGAGGAGGGTGACCGCATCGAGACGCTGCTCCAGAACGCCGAGACCATCAAGGTCGCCACCGGCGACGGTCGCACCGCCGTCACCGACCTCGAAGCCGGCGACGAGATTCTCGTCTACACCGAGGAGGGCGGCCGCCACTTCGGCGAAGCCATCGAGGAACGCATCATCGAGAAGTAAGCCGCCGCGCACCGACCGCTGTCACCGTTTTCACGCGCTGTTGCTGTCCCTTACGCGCTCTCGGCGTCGGTCTCGACGTCGAGGCGGGTCGTGCACCACGGACAGAAGTCCAGTTCTTCGTCGAGGTCTTTCCCGCACTCCGGGCACTCTGCCGGACTGCTCTTCACCTGTCCTCCGTCCTCTCCGGGTGTCGGTACTCTCTCGGCGACGGACGCCGCCGTCTCGCGGGCGGCGACCAGGTAGGCGTCGACGACGTTCAGCACGCGGATGGTCAGGAGGCTCAGCGTCACTTCCAGGCCGAAACTCTCGCTGGCGGCCATCAGGCCGTCGAACCCGTCGGTCTGGAACGCCTGGTACGCGGACTCCGGGACGACCAGCGCCGCCGTCGCGAGCGCGAGCACGAACCACGACAGCGCACGCACCCACTTCCGGAGGTAGACGTGCCCAAGGCCGGGGTAGAGGAAGCCCAGCACCGCCGCGATGACGCCACGTCGATTGACCACAGTTGTCCTACCTCGTGGCTACGCGCTCCTAAACCCACCGAACGCCGGACGCGACTGCCGCCGGACGCGCAGAGTGTCGCGGCTACCGCGTCCTATTCGAGGTTGCTGCCGCTCCCTACACGAGGTTGTCGACGAGCGTGCGCAGCGTCGCGGCGTCGTACTGTCCGGGCGCGGTGCCCTGTTCGGGGTCGACGGGCGCGTACCCGATACGGGAGCCGTACAGCGGCGCGACGGCGCGCGTGTGGCGGCCGGCTTCCCCCATTGCCATCGTCGCGACCGGGGCGTCCACGGCGCCGAACTCGTAGGTGACGCGCAGCACGTCGAGGGCGTCGCCGTAGTGCTGGGCGGTGACCGCGAGTTTGCCGACGTCGCCGAGCGAGCAGGCTTCGCCGAGTAGTTCCGCCATCCGCGCCATCTCGGGCGTCCGCTCGAAGTCGTGGACGGAGACGATGGTCGCGGTGTCCTGGGAGCGCGCCGCGGCGAGCGCCTCCGCGCCGTCGCCGCTCGGGCCGTCGGTGTCGTCCTCGCCGTCGCCCGTGAGCGCGGCGAGTTCCACGTCGATGGCGTCGACGCTGTCGGTTCGCGCTGCTTCGGCTAGCGCGTCGATGCGGCCGTCGGCCCTGGCTTCGCCGCCCTCCCAGGCCGCGCGGTTCGTCGCGATGACGGGTAGTTCGCCGTCGTAGTCGTCGAGCGCGGGCAGCGGGTCGGCCGCGAGGTCCATGCGGAACTCGACGGCGTCGGCGTGCTCGCGCGCGGCCGGCTCGTCGGCGAGGTCTGTGACGACCGCCGCGAGCACGAACTCCTCGAAGTCCATACCCGCCTCCTGTGGGCGGACGGAGAAAAGGCTTCCTCAGACCGGAATCGTGTCTTCGGCTTCCAGCAGCTCGTGGTAGCGGTTCCGGATGGTGACCTCGGAGATGTCGGCGACTTCCGACACCTTCGCCTGCGTCGTCTTCTCGTTCGTCAGGAGGGCGGCGGCGTAGACGGCGGCGGCCGCGAGGCCGACCGGCGACTTGCCGGAGTGGACGCCCTTGTCCTTCGCCGTCTTCAGGAGTTCGCGGGCGCGGTGAGCGGCCTCGTCGGACAGCTCCAGCGAGGACGCGAACCGCGGCACGTAGCTCTCGGGGTCGGCGGGCGCGACCTCGAGGCCGAGTTCGCGGACGACGTACCGGTACGTGCGCGCGATTTCGGCCTTCTCGACGCGGGAGACGTCAGCGATTTCGTCCAGCGAGCGCGGGACGCCGGCCTGGCGCGCGGCGGCGTACACGCAGGACGTGGCGACGCCCTCGATGCTGCGGCCGGGCAGCAGGTCGTCTTCGAGCGCGCGGCGGTAGATGACCGACGCCGTCTCGCGGACGTTGTTCGGGAGGCCGAGCGCCGAGGCCATGCGGTCGATTTCGCCGAGCGCCTGCTTGAGGTTGCGCTCCTTGGCGTCGCGCGTGCGGAAGCGCTCGTTCCACTTGCGGAGGCGCTGCATCTTCTGGCGCTGGTTCGAGGACAGCGAGTTGCCGTACGCGTCCTTGTCGCGCCAGTCGATGTTCGTCGACAGGCCCTTGTCGTGCATCGTGTTCGTGGTGGGCGCGCCGACGCGCGATTTCTCGTCTTTCTCCTTGGAGTCGAACGCCCGCCACTCCGGCCCGCGGTCGATGCCGTCCTCCTCGACCACGAGGCCGCAGTCGGCGCACACCGACTCGCCGTGCTCTTCGTCCTGGACGACCAGACCGCCGCACTCCGGGCAGCCGTCGGTCGTCTCTTCTTCGTCCGTGCGCTCCTGCTCTCGGGAGCGCATGCGTGCGTCTGTCATTAGCGTGAGTACCCCCGGAAAACCCGGATGAGTCGTGGACAAGCGATTATGCCAATTCCTCCTTAAGCGTTGCGTTCCTCGACGCGCGAGGGCGTCTGACAGACGCGCGACGCCGGAAACCGGCGGTACGCGCTGATAAGTGTGATATTGACTCACGAGGTCTGGCGCGGTCGGGCCGGCCACACCGTCGGTGGTGTCGCGACCACACGCGTTTTTATCCGGAGGCGCGAACCACTGGGTGTGCGCGCCGTCTCCCTCGCCCCGAGCGCAACCGCGACAGTCGCAGCCCTCGGCGGGATCGACCGCCTCGTCGGCGTCACCCACCACTGTAGCGTCGAGGGCGTGCCGCGGGTCGGCGGCTGGCTGAACCCGGACTACGACCGCGTCAGCGACCTCGACCCGGATGTCGTCCTCACGAGCGACGCGCTCCAGCGCGACGTCCGCGACGAACTCCGCGACCGAGGGTTCGACGTCGCCCACCACGAGCCAGCGACGCTGGACGACGTCCTCGCCTCGTTCTCCGCTATCGGCGAGGCGGTCGGCCTCCCTGTGGCTGGCGCCGACCTGGAAGCCGAGAGCCGCGAGCGGGTCGCCGACGTGCGCGAGGAGACGCCCGACGACGGCCCCGTGGTCTACTGCGAGGAGTGGTCGGACCCGCCGATGGCCGCCGGCAACTGGGTGCCGGACGTCGTCGAGGCCGCGGGCGGCCGGTACCCCTTCGTGGACGCCGGCGACCGCTCCACGGAGGTCGACGCCAGTGACGTCGAGGCCGCCGACCCAGGCCACGCCGTCGTCCACGTCTGCGGGAGAGGCGATAGCGTCGACCCTGACTTCGACGGCCGCGGCTGGCGCCTCGACGCCGACGTCCACGTCCTCGACGACACCCTCCTGAACCAGCCGAGTCCCAGACTCCTCGACGGCCTGGAGACACTCGCAGCGACGCTCCACGAGGATTGAGCGGCCGCCGAGACGCGTGCCGTCTCCGGGACGACTAAGCGTCCCCACCGCCGTGTCCACGGTATGCGAGTAGCAGTCGGCTCCGGGAACCCGGTGAAGCGCGACGCCGTCGCGGCCGCGCTCCCGGACGCGACAGTCCAGCCAATATCGGTCGAGAGCGGCGTCTCCGAACAGCCGTGGGGCGACGACGAGACGGTCGAGGGAGCCCAGAACCGCGCCGAGCGCGCGCTCGCGGACGGCGACTACGACCTCGGCGTCGGCCTCGAAGGCGGCGTCGCTGAACGGGACGGCGACCTCTACCTGATTATGTGGGCGGCCGCGACGGACGGCGACCGCACCGAAATCGGCGGCGGGCCGCGCATCCGCCTGCCGGACGACATCGCCGACCGCCTGAACGACGGCGAGGAGCTCGGCCCGGTGATGGACGACGTCCTGGACACCTCGGGCGTCGCGGAGAACCTGGGCGCGGCGGGCGTGCTCACCGGTGGCATCACGGACAGACAGGAAGCGCTGCGGACGGCCGTCGCGGGCGCGCTCGGGCCGTTTGTCACCGACTACTACTGACTACTCCTCGACGGCGACGGCCTCGCGCTCAGAGGACAGGTCGGCTTCCTTGCCGTCGACTGCCTCGGTCAGCGAGACGTTCAGCCACGTCATCGACACCGCGCCGCCGGCGACGG
>JBDGQF010000073.1:0-4661 GCA_042219255.1 Halobacterium sp.
CCCGCGTTCGGGAAGGGCGCGCGCGCCGGCGTCGCGGAACTCGCGCCCGCCGTGCTGGGCAGCGACCCGACGCAGCCGGCCGTGCTCGCCGAGGAACTCGACACCCGCCTCCGCGGCCACCCCTACGTGAAGTCCGCGCTCGACATGGCGTGCTGGGACGTCACGGGGAAGGTGCGGGACGCGCCGGTCGCGGACCTCCTCGGCGGCCGGTTCGGCGACGGCGTCGACCTCTACCGAGCCATCTCGCAGGGCACGCCCACGGAGATGGCCGACAGCGTCGCGAGGTACCGCGACCAGGGCTACGAGCGCTTCCAGTTGAAGGTCGGCGAAGACCCCGTCACGGACGCCGAACGCATCCGCGCCGCACGCGCCGAACTCGACGACCACCACGTCCTCGACGCCGACTTCAACACGGGGCTCAGCCAGCACGAGGCCGTGCGCGTCGTCGACCTGGTCAGCGACGTCGACGTCTACGTCGAGCAGCCGTGCGCGTCCTACGAGGCGTGTCGCGCGGTCCGCCGCCAGACCGACCACCCGTTCGTGCTGGACGAGGTGATGACGGGCATCCAGCCGGTGCTGCGCGGCCACGAGGAGGACGCGATGGACGTCGTCAACCTCAAGATTTCGAAGGTCGGCGGGCTGACGCGGGCGCGCGCCGTCCGCGACCTCTGCGCCACCCTCGGAATCGCGATGATTATCGAGGACACGTGGGGCAGCGAGATTGCGACCGCCGCCATCGCGCACCTCGCGCACAGCACGCCCGCGGGCGCGCGGTTCGCGGCGACCGACTTCCACAACTACAACGCCGTGACGACGGCCGACGGCGCGCCGCCCGCCGAGGACGGCACGATGGCGGCGCCGACGGCGCCGGGCCTCGGCGTCGAACCGCGCGAGGACGTCCTCGGTGAGCCGGTAGCGACCTACGAGTAACTCCAGGGGCGCGCCGTCCCCGACAACAGAACTAAGGTGTGGCACGGAGACCCACGGCTATGAGCGGGAAGCTCAGTGGAGACACAGCCATCGTCACCGGGTCGAGCAGCGGTCTCGGGCGCGCAATCGCCGAGCGGTTCGCCGCGGAGGGCGCGAACGTCGTCACGAACTCGCGCGCTCAGGAGCGCGCCGAGGACGCCGCCGAAGCAATCAGGGACGCGGGCGGCACCGCCGTCGCCGCGGAGGCCGACGTCAGCGACAAGGACGACGTCGAGGCGCTCGTCGCGGCCGCCGTCGAAGAGTTCGGGAGCCTCGACGTCATGGTGAACAACGCCGGGACGACAGTCGAGAAGCACGTCTTCGAGCAGACGCCCGAAGAGTGGCAGCACGTGCTCGACGTGAACCTCACGGGGACGTTCTACGGGTCGCAGGTCGCCGGCGAACAGATGGCCGAGCAGGGCGACGGCGGCCACATCATCAACGTCTCCAGCATCTACGGCAGCATCGGCGTCCAGGGCCGCGCCCCATACAACGCGACGAAGGCCGGCATCGAGAACCTGACGCGCAACCTCGCCGTGGAACTCGCGGAGTACGACATTCACGTGAACGCGCTCGCGCCGGGGTACGTGAAGACCGAGCTCGCGGAGGCGCCGTGGGGTGAGGAGGCGCCTGACACCGACTGGCCGTACTACGGCTACGCGGAGGAGCACATCGAGAACCGGACGCCCCTGGGGCGGTTCGGGACGTTCGAGGAAGTCCAGAACTGCGCGACGTTCCTCGCGAGCGGCGACCACTACATGACTGGGGAAGTCCTGCACAACGACGGCGGCTGGCTGGCGTTCGGCTGGGGGAGCAAGGCCTGAACTCAGACGGCGCGCACGATGCCGCCGTCCACGAGCAACTGCGCGCCGTTGACGTAGCTGGCGGCGGGACTCGCGAGGAACGCGACGACGTCCCCGAGTTCCTCGGGCTGTGCGACCTCACCGGTCGGGACGTCGTCGGGCCAGTAGCTCGCCAGTCCCTCCTCGTAAGTGTCGTACTCGCCGCGCTCGACGGCGTCCTCGACGATGTCCTGGAGCGCGGGCGTCTCGATTGGGCCCGGCAGCACGGCGTTTGCGCGGACGTCCGGCGCGAGCTCCCGGGAGAGCGTCTTCACGAGGCCGAGCACGCCCATGCGGACGCAACTGGACAGCACGAGCGACGGCACCGGCTGGCGGACGGTAATCGAGGTGATGGCGACGATGCTGCCGCCGCCGTCCGCGAGGTGGGGGCCGGCGGCGCGCGTGAGGCGGACGGCGCTCATCACGAGCAGGTCGAACGCGTCGTACCAGTCGTCGTCGGTGACATCGTAGAGGCCGCCGCTGGCCGGGTCTCCCGTGTTGATGACGAGGCGGTCGATGCCGCCGAAGCGCTCGACGGTCGCTTCGACGAGCCCCGCGACGGCGTCCGCGTCCGTGAGGTCGGCGGCGTGCCCGACCACGTCGCCCGGGCCTGCGGCGTCGACGTCCGCGACGGCGTCGTCGAGTTTCGCCTCGTTGCGGCCGTTCAGCACGACGTCCGCGCCCGCTTGCGCGAGACTGGTCGCGGCGGCCTTCCCGAGGCCGCTGCTGGACGCGGCGACCAGCGCCGTGTTCCCGTCGAGACTCGGCGTTCCAGTGGCTGGGTCGATTGCTGTCACGTCCGCGAGTGCGCCGCCCACCACCATAAATCGGCGTGGGGCGTCCAGGCCGGCCGCGTCCCGACGACTTTTGGGGGCGCCCGTGGAACGCGTTGGCATGCACGACGACGTAGCCATCGACGCCGACCGGTTCCGGGAGCGCTTCGAGGCGTACTCACGAATCGGCGCCACCGACGACGACGGCCTCCACCGACTCGCGCTCTCGGACGCCGACCGGGAGGCCCGCGACCGGTTCGTCGGCGACCTGGAGGACGCCGGCCTCGCCGTGCGCGTGGACGAAATCGGGAACGTCTTCGGCCGGTACGACGCCGGCGACCCGGACGCCGCGCCCGTCCTCGTCGGGTCGCACCTCGACTCACAGCCGTACGGCGGCCGCTTCGACGGCCAACTCGGCGTGCTCACCGCGCTCGAAGCCGTCCAGAGCATCGCGGAGTCGCCGGTCGAACCCGACCGCCCCATCGAGGTGGTGAACTGGACGAACGAGGAGGGGTCGCGGTTCCAGCCGTCGATGCTGGGGAGCGCGGGCTACGTCGGCCACGAGCCGGTCGACGACTTGCTCGCGGCGACCGACCGCGACGGGAACGCGGTCGGCGACGAACTCGAACGCATCGGCTACGACGGCGACGCGCCCTGTGAACCCCCAGAAGCGGGCGTCGACAGCTACCTCGAACTCCACGTCGAACAGGGGCCGGTGCTGGACGACCGCGACCTCCCGGTCGCCGTCGTGGACGGCGTCTACGGGCTCGCGTGGCTGCGAATCACCATCGACGGCCAAGCCAACCACGCCGGGCCGACGCCGATGCACGGCCGCAGCGACGCGCTCGTCGCCGCGAGCGACGCCATCTCGGAAATCAACCGCCTCCCACAGCAGCTATCCGCGGACGCCGTCGCCACCGTCGGCGAATTCGACGTGGAGCCGAACTCTGTCAACGTCATCCCGAGCACGGCGACGTTCACCGTCGACACGCGCAGCTACGACGACGACGTCGTCGAGAACGCCGTCGAACGCATCGAGGCGGAGGTCGCCGCGGCCGCAGACCGCCACGGCGCCGACGCCGACGTCGACCGCCTCTCGCGGCACCACTCGATGGCGTTCAGCGACCGCGTCCGGGACGCCGCCGACCGCGCCGTCGAGGCCGCCGGCGTCGACGCCACGCACCTCGTCAGCGGCGCCGGCCACGACGCCCAGCACCTCCAGTCAATCACGGACGCCGGCATGCTGTTCGTGCCGAGCGTCGACGGCATCACGCACTCCGAAGAAGAGTACACGGAATGGGACGACTGCGTCGCCGGCGCCCGCGCGTTCACGCACACGACGCTCGAACTCGCGACAGAATAGCGCGGACGCACCAGCGGCGCGCTGGTGTGGCGGCCGCCGTCAGTGCGTCGCCGTCGCCGCCGTGACCTCGGCGATTGCGTCCTCGATGATTTCCATGCCGGTCTCGACCTGGTCTTCGGTGACGACCAGCGGCGGGAGCAGGCGCAGGACGTTGCTGTACTGGCCGGCCTTCCAGACGAGCAGGCCGTGCTCGTAGCAGTACTGCTGGATGTCCGCGACGACGTCACCGGCCTCGGTGACGCGGCCCTGCTCGTCGACGAACTCCGCGCCGACGAACAGGCCCTCGCCGCGGACGTCCGCGAGCTGTGGGTTGTCCTCGGCGACGTCGCGGAGGTGCGAGCGAATCTTCTGCCCCATCTCGGTCGCGTGGTCGAGGAGGTCGTGGGCCTCGATGTACTCGATGGCGCGCAGGCCGGCGCGCATCGCGGGGACGTTCCCGCGGTACGTGCCGGCGTGGTCGCCGGAGCCCCAGGTGTCCAGGTCTTCGTGGTAGATGGTGCAGGACAGCGGCAGGCCGTTGCCGCCGAGCGCCTTCGCGCTCGTGATGATGTCCGGCGTGACGTCGAAGTGTTCGCTCCCCCACCACTCGCCGGTGCGGCCGAACCCGGCCTGGATTTCGTCCACGACGAGCGGCACCTCTGCCTCGTCCGCGATGTCGCGGAGGCCGGAGAGGAAGCCCTCCGGTGGCACCACGACGCCGCCCTCGCCCTGGAT
>JBDGQF010000283.1:0-4643 GCA_042219255.1 Halobacterium sp.
ACGCCCGCGGCGACGAGTGCGACGAGGGCTGCCAGCGCCACCTCGAACCCGGCGAAATCGAAGACCCCGTCTCCACCATCACCGGCAACCCCGCGGAGTACAGGAAGCGCGAACACAAGTTCCTCCGCCTCTCCGACGTCCAGGAACACCTCCAGGGGTTCATCAACCGCATGGAGGGCACGAGCAACGCCCAGAACCAGCCCCTCGAGTGGATCGAGGGCGAACTCCAAGACCTCTGCATCACGCGGGACATGGACTGGGGCATCGACTACCCGGGCGAGGGCGCCGAAGACCTCGTGCTGTACGTCTGGGTGGACGCCCCCATCGAGTACGTGTCAACGACGAAGCAGTACAGCGAGCGCGAGGACGACCTCGACTGGGAGTCCGTCTGGAAGGACGGCGACGGCGAAATCGTGCACGTCATCGGCCGCGACATCATCCAGCACCACACGGTGTACTGGCCGGCGATGCTGGAGGCCGCCGACTACGCCGAGCCGCGCGCGGTGTGCGCGGTCGGGTTCGTGAACATCGCGGGGAAGGGTCTGTCGACGTCGAAGAACCGCGCCATCTGGGCGCAGGAGTACCTCGACGAGGGGTTCCATCCCGACCTGCTACGGTACTACGTGTCGACCGCGAGCGGGTTCGAGCGCGACGTGAACTTCTCCTGGGACCGGTTCGCGGAGCGCGTGAACAGCGAACTCGCGGACGTCGTCGGGAATTTCGTCTACCGCGCGCTGCTGTTCGCGGCGCGGAACTTCGACGGCACGCCGGACGCCGCGGTCAGCGACGACCTGGAGACCGAGATTGCCGAGGCGATGGACGACTACGAGGACGCGCTGAACGACTACGACCTGAAGTCCGCTGGCGAGCGCGCGGTGGCGCTCGCGCGGTTCGGGAACGAGTACATCCAGCGCAACGAGCCGTGGAAGCTCGACGACGAGGAGGCCGCGCCCGTCATCCGGGACTGCGTGCAGCTCGTGAAGGCGGTGGCGGTGCTGCTCCAGCCGTTCACGCCGGCGAAAGCCGACGAAATCTGGTCGCAGCTCGGCGAGGACGGGACGGCGTCGGACGCCACTATCGGCGACTGCCTGCAGGCGCCGCCCGCGGCGTTCGGCGAGCCCGAGGAGCTGTTCGAGAAGGTCGAGGACGAGCGCGTCGAGGAACTGGACGAGAAACTCCAGTCGAAAATCGAAGCCGCCAGTAGTGACGGGGACGACGAGGGGGACGTGAGCGAGGAATCCGAGACCGAACTTGAACCGCTCGCCGACGAGCGCGTCAGCTTCGAGGACTTCCAGGAGCTGGACTTGCGCGTCGGCGAAATCGTCGCGGCCGAGGGCATCGAGGGCGCGGACGACCTGGCGCGCCTGGAGGTCGACATCGGCCACGAGGTCCGCCAGATTGTCGCGGGCATCAAGCAGCTGCACGACCTGGACGACCTCCCGGGGACGCGCGTCGTCGTCGTCGCGAACCTGGAGCAGGCCGAACTGTTCGGCGTGGAGTCCGACGGGATGGTGCTCGCAGCGGGCGAGGACGCCGACCTGTTGACGACGCACGGCGACAGCGAACCCGGCACGAAGGTCAAGTAGGGCTGACAGGCGGCTGACTGCTCCCGGCGCGCGTTGCCGCGCTACCGCATCCTGGCGCGCCGGGCCGGAGTCACGTCACGCACCGGGTTGCTCGCGGCCTGGTATTTGAAGCTACGCGGCCAGTTTTGCAACTATTGACTGACAGACCGGGAGCGTCCAGAAAGAAGGGGCCGCGCGTTGCGGCACTCTCGCGCGGCGAAAACAGTGCGTTCTACGGTTGGTCTTCGACGAGTTCGCCGAGTTCGTCGACGTGCATCGCTTCCATCGTCTGGAGTTCGATGCCGTAGCGTTCGGCGGCGATGGAGGCTTCGAGGGCTGCTTCGCGCGAGTCGGCGTCGAAGAGGAGGAGGACGTCGCGTTCGCCGAGGAGGACGTAGGCGTCTCTGAGTTCGCAGTCCCGCGTCTTGAGGTCTTGTCTGAGGTCGCCCCAGATGGACGCGAGTTCCTGCGCGTTCTGGAATTCGCCGGTCTCGACGTTCGCGAAGGCGGCGTAGGTCGGCATACGGTCGGGTTGTGAGCCGACCGGCAAAGTCCCTGTGGCTGTACTGGTACTCGGCTCCGAGTTAATCACGTACGTTTTTGCGTGGGCGCGGCGTAGCCGCCGGCAATGAGGAACGCGAAAATCGTCTGCACGCTCGGACCGGCGGCGAGCGACGAGTCGTCGGTGCGGTCGCTGGTGGACGCGGGGATGTCGGTGGCGCGCATCAACGCGAGCCACGGCGACCTGGCCGACCGTCGGGCGTTGATTCAGACGGCGCGGCGCGTGGACGACGCCACCGAGAAGCCGGTGGCGGTGATGCTCGACACCCAGGGCCCCGAGGTGCGGACCGCGGAGACGGCGTCGCCCGTCCACATCGAGGAGGGCAGCGTCGTGGAGTTCGTGCCCGGCGGTGAGACGACCGGCGAACAGGTCGGGTTGTCGACGAGCATCGCCGCCGTCGAGGCGGGCGACCGCGTCCTACTGGACGACGGCCGCATCGAGACTGTCGTCGAGGGCGTCGAAGGCGACGTCGTGCTGGCGCGCGTGGAGTCCGGTGGCGACCTGGGGAGTCGGAAGGGCGTGAACGTCCCGGGCGTCGCGCTCGACCTGGACGTCGTCACGGAGAAAGACCGCCGCGACCTGGAACTGGCCGCGAAGGAGGGCGTCGACTACGTGGCGGCGAGTTTCGTGCGGGACGCCGCCGACGTCCTCGAAGTGGAGCGCGTGCTGGAGTCGTTCGGCGCGGACGTCCCCATGGTCGCGAAAATCGAGCGGTCGGGCGCCGTGGAGAACCTCGACGGCATCGTGGAGGCGGCGGACGGCGTGATGGTGGCGCGCGGCGACCTGGGCGTGGAGTGCCCGATGGAGGACGTGCCGATGATTCAGAAGCGCATCATCCGCCAGTGCCGGGACGCGGGCGTTCCGGTCATCACGGCGACGGAGATGCTGGACTCGATGGTGGAGGCGCGCCGGCCGACGCGCGCGGAGGCCAGCGACGTCGCGAACGCCGTGCTGGACGGCACGGACGCCGTGATGCTGTCGGCGGAGACGGCGGTCGGCGACCACCCGACGCGCGTCGTGGAGACGATGGACCGCATCGTCCGCGAGGTGGAGGGCAGCGGCGAGTACGCGGAACTCCAGGAGCAGCGCGTCCCGGAGGCCGACGGCACGGCGAAGACGGACGCGCTCGCGCGGTCGGCGCGCTACCTCGCCCGGGACATCGACGCGAGCGCGGTCGTCGTCGCGTCCGAGTCCGGGTATACGGCGCGGAAGGCGGCGAAGTTCCGGCCGCGCGTCCCCGTGGTGTGCGCGACGCCCTCGCACCGCGTTCGGCGCGAACTCGCGCTCAACTGGGGCGTCCACGCGGAGTACGCCGAGGTCGCGGAGGGCGACGCGACGACGGTCGTCGAGCGCGCGGTGCAGGCGGCCGTGGACTCCAGCATCGTGGACAGCGGCGACACCGTCGTGGTGCTGGTCGGGATGATGACCGACCTGGAGGGCGCGAGCACGACGAACACGCTGAAAGTCCACGTCGCCGCGGAGACGCTCACGGTCGGTCAGTCCGTCGTCAGCGGCCGCGTCACCGCGCCCGTCGCCGTCCTCGACGACGGCGACCTCTCGGAGGTGCCGGACGGCGCCATCGTCGTCCTCGGCCTGGACTTCGACGACGAGTTCCGCGGCGACCTCTCGAAAATCGGCGGCATCGTCAGCGCCGCGTCGGGCATGACGGGCTATCCGGCGATGGTGGCACGCGAACTCGACGTGCCGATGGTCGGCGACGCCGACCTCGACGCCATCACGGACTGCGACCGCGTGACCGTAGACGGTGAGCGCGGCGTCGTGTACGCCGACGACTCCTGACCGACCGCCCGCACGCCGGCACGGGAGGCGTCCGGCACACCCGCGCGTTTTTCCGCGGGGACGGCGTACACGTGGGTATGTCCGAGGACGAGCGGAAGTGGCGGTACGAACTCGACGAGGTGGGGCCGGACGCCGAACCCGACGTGCGCGCCATCGAACCGGGGTCGCCGAGCGCGGAGAACGTCGCGTTCTTCCTGCTGGGCGTCGCGACGATGGTCGGCGTCATCGGCCTGCTGTTGTTCTCGTAGGCCAGCGGACGGTCGGCGCGCGACCGGCGGCGCTGGCGGCGCTGCGCGGGTAACGGTTTTCCCGGCGCCGACCCAAGTCACTGGTATGATCGAAGTGTTCGGCCAGTCCCTGTCGTTCCTGCTCGTCGTCGTCGGGACCGCCCTCTGCATCATGGAGGCGCTGGCGCCGGGCGCGCACCTCATCGTGCTCGGCGTCGCGCTCCTGCTGGCGGGTCTCGTCGGCCTGTTCGTGCCGGCGGCGGCGACGCCGTTCGTGCTCGCGGCGCTCGTGTTGACTATCGGCGTCGGCGCGCTGTTCGTGTACCGGAACTACGACTTCTACCAGGGGAGCGGCCGCGGGCAGACCCGGGACTCCGACGACCTGCGCGGCGAGCGCGGCTACGTCATCGAGGAGGTGACGCCGCGGTCGGGGCGCGTGAAACTGGAGTCCGGCGGGTTCGACCCGACGTACGGCGCGCGCAGCATCTC
>JBDGQF010000186.1:0-4641 GCA_042219255.1 Halobacterium sp.
CGAGCAGACGACGGCGATGGGCGCGGTCCGCGACCACGACGGCTACGTCACGGGCCCGTTCTTCGCGGAGGCCGGCACCGAGACCTGGCACGTCGGCTTCGACGAACCCGGGCTCGCGGACAGCGCGCTCGCCGCCCTGGAGTCCGGCCACGAAATCGACGTGGTCGCGCGCGAGGACACCGACGAGGCGGAACTCCACCAGCTCGTGCAGAACGCAGGCGCGGCGATGACGCTCATCGAGGGCTGCAAAGACCTCTCGGACGTCGAACGCGAGACGCTGGAAGCCGCGGTGAGCGACGGCTACTACGAGAGTCCGCGGGACGCGACGCTCGGAACGCTCGCCGACCGGTTCGGCGTGTCGAAGCCGGCGGTGTCGAAGAACCTGCGGCGCGGCGAACAGAAGATGATTCAGCGCGTCATCGAGGCCATCGACGACCTTGAGTGAGCGCTCGTGTAGCAGTCGTTTACATGTTAACCCGGCTGTATTTGCAGGAAGCGTAACAGAGTAGCATGATATGCCGGAGTTTGGCACGTCACGACGGAGCGTACTGAAGACGGTCGGCGCCGCGGGCGTCGCGGGCCTCGCTGGCTGCGCCGGCCTCGGCGGTTCAGACAACCCAGATACAATGAAAATCGGAGTGATGCAGCCGTTGTCGGGGAACATCGCGTACTACGGACAACAGTCCTTGTGGGGGTTCCTGTCGGGACTCGCGTACAAGGGCGACACCGACCCCATCGCTGAGCCGTCGACGGGGACGCACGAAATGGAGGTCGGGGACACCACGTACGAACTGGTCATCCGGGACTCGAAGTTCAAAGCTGACGTGGCGCAGTCCATCGCCACCGACCTCGTCACCGAGGAAGAGGTCGACGTCCTGTTCGGGTGTGCGTCCTCGGGCGCGGCGCGCCGCGTCATCAACACCGTGCTCGGCGAGACGGACGTCCCGTACATGGCGGGGCCCGCGGCGTCAGCGGGCATCACGTCGAACACGGAGACGTGCAGCGACCAGGTGTTCCGCGCGAGCGAGAACACGGCGATGGACGCGCGCAGCGGCGGGAAGTACGTCGCGGAGCAGTCCGACGTGAGCAGCGTCTACCTGTTCGGCGCTGACTACTCGTTCGGGCGCGCCGTCGTGAACAACTACGAGCGCGTGCTCAAGGACGCGGGCGTCGAAATCGTCGGGAAGCGCTTCGTCGCGCGCGGCCACAGCGAGTGGCAGGGCCTCCTCGACCAGGCCGAGCAGGCGGGCGCGGGCGGCGTCGTCGGTGGGTTCACCGTCGCGACGCTGCCGGCGATGTTCTCGCAGTTCCTGCAGGGCGACTACTCGTACCGGCTGTTCGGCGGGTTCGCGACCGAAATCTCGAACGCGGCGCTCGGGCAGACGCTCGTGAAGGAACTCGGCGAACCGCTCACCGAGGAGAAACTCCAGGGCGTGAAGGCGGGGCCGTTCACGACGCGCTACCACTGGAACCAGTACGACAACGACATCAACAGCGACTTCGTGGAGATGTACTCGTCGGCGTACGGGAAGGTCCCCGACCTGTTCAGCGGCGGGACGTTCACGGCGGCGTCGGCCATCGTGCAGGCCGTGCAGGCGAACAGTTCGACGGACGCCGGCGACATCATCGACGCGCTGACGGGGATGACCGTCGCGGACACGCCGAAGGGCGAGGGCGCGTACACGTTCCAGTCGTACAACAACCAGGCGCAGTCGGAGATGACCGTCGCGAACGTCACGCCGACGACCGACGAGTGGTCGGACACGTGGGCGGCGCCGATTATGCCCAGCGACCCCGTCGCGCGCGTGCCGGGCGAGCAGGCGACCATCCCGGAAGACGGCGACCAGATGGACTGCGAACTGTAGATGTTGCGCACGCAGGGACTGACCCGCCGGTTCGGGGGACTGGTCGCCGTCGACCACGTCGACTTCGAACTCGGCGCGGACGAACTGTGCTCGCTCATCGGCCCGAACGGCGCCGGGAAGACGACGTTCTTCAACCTGCTGACAGGCGTCCTGGAGCCCAGCGAGGGCGCAGTGGAACTGAAGGCAGACGGCGAGTACCGCGACATCACGGGCGAGGATCCGGCGGAGACGGCGCGCCGCGGCGTCCACCGGTCGTACCAGATTACGAACATTTTCCCGCAGAACACCGTCCTGGAGAACGTCAGGGTCGCGGTGCAGGCCGACGGCACCACCGGCCGCCACCTCCACCGGAACGTCCACGCCTACGACGACCAGTTCGAGGAAGCGTACGGCATCCTCGACCGCGTCGACCTGCTCGACGAGGCCCAGACCACCGCGGCCAACCTCAGTCACGGCGCCGCGCGCCAACTGGAAGTCGGCGTGGCGCTCGCCGGCGACCCGGACGTCCTCCTGCTGGACGAACCGAACGCGGGCGTCTCCTCGGAGAGCGTCGGCCGCATCGTCGACCTCATCGAGGACGTCGCCACCGACCACGCCGTCCTGCTCGTCGAACACAACATGGACATCGTCATGAACGTCAGCGACCGCGTGGTCGTCCTCGACCGCGGCGCCGTCATCGCGGACGGCGCGCCCGCGGACGTCCGCAACGACGAGGACGTCAGGCAGGCGTACCTCGGCGGCTACGAGCGCGACGAGGACGCCACCGGAGCGAACGGAGGTGGGGTCGCGTGACCCTGCTGGAAGTCGAGGGCGTGCACGCGTACTACGGCGAGAGCCACGTCCTCGAAGGCGTCACGCTCGACGTCGACGAGGGCGAAGTCGTCGCGCTCGTCGGCCGGAACGGCGTCGGGAAGACCACGACGCTGCGGTCGATTCTCCAGTTGACGCCGCCACGCGAGGGCGACGTCCGGTACGACGGCGAGAGCGTCGTCGGCCTCGACACCCACGAGGTCGCCGACCGCGGCGTCGGATGGATTCCCGAAGACCGCCGCGTGTTCGCGCACCTCTCCGTCGCGGAGAACGTCCGCCTCGCGGTGCCGCGCGACCGCGACGTCGAGGACGCCCTGGAGACGGCGTTCGACGCGTTCCCAGACCTCCGGGACATCCGCGGCCGCGACGCCGGCACGCTCTCGGGCGGCCAACAGCAGATGCTCGCCATCGCGCGCGGCCTCGTCGGCGACAACGACCTCCTGCTCGTGGACGAACCGAGCGAGGGCCTCGCGCCGCTCATCGTCGAGGACGTCGTCGACGCGCTCGAAGCCCTCGCCGAGGACACGACGATGCTCGTCGTCGAACAGAATCTCCCGCTCGCGCTCGACCTCGCAGACCGGTTCTACGTCCTCGACCACGGCACGGTCGTCGACGAGGGCAGCACCGAAGGAGTCTCTGCGGACGACGACCGCTTCGAGGTGTTGTCCGCGTGAGCGCCGCCGGCACACTCCTCGACGTGCTCGTTTCGGGGCTCGCGAAGGCGTCCCTGTACGCGATGATGGCGCTGGGCCTCACGCTCATCTTCGGCCTGCTCGGCGTCCTGAACTTCGCGCACGGGTCGCTGACGATGCTCGGCGCGTACGTCGCCGGCCTCGTCATGGTGACGTTCGCCGGCACGGGCGCGAGCGCGCTCGCCTGGTTCCTGTTCGCGGGCCTGCTGGCCGGTGCGCTGGTCGGCGGCCTCGGCGCAGCGATGGAGGTCGGCCTCATCCGGAAACTGTACGATAGGCCGCCCATCTACCAGATTCTGCTCACGTTCGGCGTGACGCTCGTCATCGACGAGCTCGCGCGCATCGTCGTGCTGTTCTACGGCATGCAGCCCCAGACCGACTGGCAGGCCGCCCTCGGCACCAAGCCCGCGTTCATCGCGGACACGTTCACCGTGTTCGGCGGCACCGTCAACCACCTCGAACTGTTCGAAATCGTCTGGGGCGTCCTCACCGTCGCCGCGGTGTGGGCGTTCCTGAATCGCACCCGGTACGGCCTCGTGGTGCGCGCCGGCAGCGAGGACGACGAGATGGCCGCCGCGCTCGGCATCGACGTCCGGCGCGTGTTCACCGTCGTGTTCGCGCTCGGCGCCGGCCTCGCCGGCTTCGCCGGCGCACTCCTCATGTGGGACCCGGCGTGGGGCGCCAACGTCCCGCTGGCGTCGGAGACGCTGCTGCCGGCGTTCGTCGTCGTCATCGTCGGCGGCCTCGGGTCGTTCCGCGGCACCGTCTACGCGGCGGTGCTCGTCGGCATGGTCGACGCGTTCACGACCTACCTCTTCGACAACGCCATCATCACGTTCTCCGGCCTCCCGGAACTCACCGTCTTCCTCATCCTCGTGGGCGTGCTCGTCGTGCGCCCGCAGGGCATCTCCGGCCTAGCGGAGGTGGGCGGCCATTAGCACCGACACCGCCGACGCCCCAGCGGGCGTCGACACCGACGAGGGCTGGGTGCGCCAGTACGCCCGCGACCACGTCGCACACCTGCTCGTCATGGCGTTCCTCGGCGCGTACCCGCTCGCGTACTCGCTGCTCGTCGCGCTCGGCGGCGGCGTCGCCGAGGCGTTCCTCCCGAAAGTCGAGACCATGACCGTGGTGTTCTACTTCGGGCTGTTCGCGATGAGCTTCGACTTCGTCTCCGGGTACACCGGCTACCTCTCCTTCGGCCACGCCGCGTTCTACGGCACCGGCGGCTACTTCGTCATCCTCGTCGCGAACGGGAAAGTGCCGCTGCTCCC
>JBDGQF010000430.1:0-4635 GCA_042219255.1 Halobacterium sp.
AGTTCAACATCCAGTACTACATGGTTGCGCTGCTGTTCGTCGTCTTCGACATCGAAACCGTCCTCATCTTCCCGTGGACCGTCATCTACCAGGACGCCGTCCAGTCCGCCGGCCTGACGCGCGCACTACTGCCGATGCTCGTCTTCATCGGCGTGCTCGTCGTCGGCCTCGCGTGGGCGTGGCGGAAGGGCGCCGTCCGGTGGGTGCGGACGCCACGGCACGGAGGGAAACCACATGAGCAGTGACCAACCACGAGACAGCATAACGGGGAGCAGCGACCCGCTGACGTCGACCCGCGAAGCCCGCATCGGCGAGGGCGTCGACAACCGGTTCAACTCGAAGCTCCGCGAGGCGTTCGGCTCCACGCCGTTCATCCTCACGAAGTTCGACAAGTTCATGAACTGGGTCCGCGGGTCGAGCATGTTCATGCTGCAGTTCGGTATCGCCTGCTGCAGCATCGAGATGATGCACACGTACGCGGTGAAACACGACCTCGACCGCTTCGGCTCCGGCGTCCCGCGCGCCAGCCCGCGGCAAGCGGACGTGATGATTGTCCCGGGGACGATTGTCTCGAAGTTCGCGCCGCGCATGAAGCGCGTCTACGACCAGATGCCGGAACCGAAGTTCGTCGTCAACATGGGGAACTGTTCGACGTCCGGCGGCCCCTTCCAGGAAGGCTACAACGTCGTGAAGGGCGCCGAGGAAGTCATCCCCGTGGACATCCACGTCCCGGGCTGTCCGCCCCGGCCGGAGGCGCTCGTCTACGGCGTCGCGAAACTCCAGGAGCGCGTCGCCAACGGCGAGTCCTCGCCGGTGACGGTCAAGCCCTACGAACTCGAACAGTTCGGCGACCTCGACCGCGACGAAATCGTCGAGAAACTCGCCGACGACATCGACGAGGAGACCCTCGTCATGCGCTACAACTGGGCTGATTCGCCATGAGCACGCAGAAAGAGCCAGCGCCACCGACGACAGCGGAGGGGGACGTCGACGGTGACGCCATCGCAGACCTGCTCGGCGACCACGTCCTCGACCGCGAGGAACACGGCAACGCCGACGCGTACGTCGTGCGCGCGGACGCCGTCCAGGACGTCCTCTCCACGCTGAAGGACGACGCCGGGTTCGACCACCTGTCCTGCGTGTCCGCACAGGAGTACGAGGACAGGTTCGAGAGCATCTACCACCTCAAGCAGTACGACGACCCGACCAACGAGGTCAGCGTCGTCGTGCCCACGCAGCGAGACGAACCGGTCAGCGAGAGCGCCGAACCCGTCTTCCGCACCGCCGACTGGCACGAACGCGAGGCGTACGACCTCGTCGGCGTCCAGTACGACGACCACCCGAACCTCGAACGCATCCTGCTCCCGGAGACCTGGCAGGGCCACCCGCTCGGCCGGGACTACAACCAGGACAAACCCCAGATTGTCACGTTCGAGGAGAACAAGAACCCGCTCGAAGACCACGCCCGCGGCGGCGAGGACTCGGACACGATGTTCCTCAACATCGGTCCACACCACCCCGCCACGCACGGCGTGCTCCACGTCGAGACCGTCCTCGACGGCGAGCAGGTCGCGGACGTCAACCCGGACATCGGCTACCTGCACCGCTGCGAGGAGCAGATGGCCGAGAAGGGCACGTACCGCTACCAGATTATGCCCTACCCGGACCGCTGGGACTACGGCCCGGGCGGCATCATCAACGAGTGGGCGTACGCCCGCACCGCCGAAGACCTCGCGGACATCGACGTGCCGGAGTACGCGCAAGTCATCCGGACGATGTCCGCGGAGATGTGCCGCATCGCGTGCCACCTGCTGGCGACCGGGACGTTCTGTCTGGACATCTACGGCGACTTCACCGCCATCTTCATGTACGCGATGCGCGACCGCGAAATCGTCCAGAACCTCCTCGAAGACCTCACGGGCCAGCGGATGATGTTCAACTACCTCCGCCTCGGCGGCGTGGTGTGGGACATCCCCGAACCCCGCGAGGAGTACTTCGAGAAAGTCCGGGACTTCCTCGACGACCTCCCCGCGAAACTGGACGAGTACCACGACCTCATCACGGACAACGAGATTCTCCAGTCGCGGTGCGTCGACACCGGCCACCTCGACCCCGAGGTCGCGAAGAACTACGGCGTCACCGGGCCGGTCGCGCGCGGCTCCGGGATCGACTACGACCTCCGGCGCGACGACCCCTACGGCTACTACGACGAACTCGACTGGGACGTCATCACGGAGGACGGCTGCGACAACTACGCGCGCCTGCTCGTCAGGATGCGCGAAATCGAGGAGTCCGCGCGCATCATCGAACAGTGCGTCGACCTCCTCGAGGACTGGCCGGAGGACGACCGCGAGATTCAGTCCAACGTCCCGCGCACCCTCAAGCCGGAAGCCGGCAAGGAGACGTACCGCGCCGTCGAGGGCGCGAAGGGCGAACTCGGCATCTACATCCGCTCGGACGGTACCGAGAAGCCCGCGCGGTTCAAGATTCGCAGTCCCGCGTTCAGTAACCTCTCCGCGCTCAAGGAGATGTCCACGGGCGAGTACGTGCCAGACCTCGTCGCGACGCTGGGCAGCCTCGACGTCATTCTCGGGGAGGTGGACCGATAGATGGCGACGCCGACGCCGCTCCCCGACACGATTCAGAGCATCCTCGGCATCGGCGGGTTCGCGGGCGAACTCATCTCGATGTTCCTCGCGGCGTTCCTCGTCGGGAACATCATGCTCGCGATGACCGGCGTCGCCGGCCCGTGGGCGAAACGCAAGATTACGGCGGCGTTCACCGACCGCATCGCCGTCAACCGCGTCGGGCCGTTCGGCCTGCTCATCATCGTCGCCGACGCCGTCCGCCTGCTCGCGAAAGAACTCATCGTGCCCGAGGGCGCCGACCGCCCCGCGTACGACCTCGCGCCAATCGTCCTCGCGTCCTCGGCGATGCTGGCGTTCGCCGTCATCCCCATGGGGAACGGCATCCAGCTCGCCGACCCCGAGACGGGGCTCGTGTTCGTGTTCGCAATCGCGTCGATTGCGAGCCTCGGCCTCCTGATGGGCGGCTACGCCTCGAACAACAAGTACAGCCTCATGGGCGGCCTGCGCGCCGTCGCGCAGAACATCGCCTACGAGATTCCGCTCGTCGTCACCGCCGCGTCCGTCGTGCTGTTCACGGGGACGCTCCAGATGAGCGAAATCGTCGCCATCCAGCAGAACACGACGCTCGCCACCGTCGCCGGCGTCCGGATTCCGGCGTGGTTCGCGTTCGTCAACCCGTTCGCGTTCGTGCTGTTCGTCGTGGCGAACCTCGCGGAAGTCGGCCGGAACCCGTTCGACACGCCCGAAGCGCCGACCGAGATTATCGGCGGCTACCAGACGGAGTACTCCTCCGTGTACTTCGTGCTGTTCTACCTCGGCGAGTTCCTCCACATCTTCCTCGGCGGCGCCATCATCGCGACGCTGTTCCTCGGCGGGCCCGCCGGGCCGTTCCTGCCCGGGTTCGTCTGGTTCGTCATCAAAATCTGGGCGGTGTTCCTGTTCACGCAGTGGTGCCGGTCGGCGGTGCCGCGCGTGCGCATCGACCAACTCATCGAGATTGGCTGGAAGGGCATGCTCGTGCTCTCCTTCGCCAACCTCGTGCTGACCGCCGCAATCCTCGGGGTGACCGGACTATGATTGGAATCCTGAAATCGATGGCAACGACGATGAAACACGCCCTCGACGGTGAGACGTTCACCGTCGAGTACCCGGAGGAAGCGCCGGAAGTCAGTCCGCGCTTCCGCGGGGTGCACAAGTTCAGCCAGGAGCGCTGCATCTGGTGTCGCCAGTGCGAGAACGTCTGTCCGAACGACACCATCCAGATTGTCACGGACAAACAGCGCAACGGCGAACAGTACAACCTCCACGTCGGCCAGTGCATCTACTGCCGGCTGTGCGAGGAGGTCTGTCCCGTGGACGCCATCCTCCTCACGGAGAACTTCGAGTTCACTGGCGACACGAAACACGACCTCGTGTTCAACAAAGAACAGTTGAAGAACGTGCCGTGGTACAACGACCTCGACCCGCTGGCGTCCCGCGAACCCGACCGGGGAGCGTGGGTCGGCGAAGGCGAAGGCGAGGTCGACTACCAGTAGTTGCGCGCCCGTCTCGAAACCTACAAAGGGCGTATTTGCGAACCACAAGGTGACTGAAATGACGTACGAAACAATCGCGTTCGGGCTGTTCGCGCTACTGACAGTAGCGTCCAGTCTCGGCGCTGTCCTGGTGCGGGACGTGTGGCACTCCGCGCTCCTGCTCGGCGGCTCGCTGTTGAGTTTCGCCGTGCACTACGTGATGCTGCAGGCCGAGTTCGTCGCCGCGATGCAGATACTCGTCTACGTCGGCGGCGTCCTCATCCTCATCACGTTCGCGGTGATGCTCACACGTCGAGAACGGAGTACAGAGGAGGTGACTAACGTATGACGACGCGGCCGGAACTGCGCGACCCGTCGACGTTCGTGCCCGGCATCATCGCCGTGGCGCTGTTCGGCGTGATGGCGGCCGTGTTCGTCGGCGCCGGCTTCGGGCCCGCGGTCGGGTTCGAGGGCGGCGTGAACGTCACGGCGTCCATCGGGTACGCCCTCATGGGGCTGCTCGACGTCGCCGG
>JBDGQF010000127.1:0-4622 GCA_042219255.1 Halobacterium sp.
CGGCCGCGACGCGCTCGGCGGTCTGGAGCGCGGTCAGCGACGCCACCGCGGCGAGCTCGCTGGGGTCTCGGTCGGCGCCCGCCGGCCAGAGGAACGACTGCGGGAACACGTGTTCGTTCTCGCACGCGACGGTCACCAGCCCGTCACCGTACGACACCGCCAGCGGCGTCCCGCACACCGGACAGTCCGCGTCCAGCGGCGTCGCAGCCACCTCGACGCCGTCGAACCCTGACGCGACCAGCGCGGCGAGCCGGACGCCCTGCGGCGTCAACCGATAGCCGTCCCCGTCCTGTTCGACGAACCGGCCACGGAGCTTCCCCAGGTGGTAGTTGAAGTTCCCGGAGTCCGCCACCCCCACGGCGCGCCGCAACTCCGCGAACGACATCGCGGGGTCGCCCGGGTCGTCGCGCTGGCGCGCTGCCAGCGCCCGCAGGATGCCGGCGCGCGTGTCGTCGGCGAGCAACTCGAACGCCCCATCGGTCATACCTGCCGCGAGGACGCGCCAGCGCATCAACGTTTCCCGGACGCCGCCGCGTGAGTGGGTTTTACCCGCGCGCCCGCCGACCTCCCAGTATGACCGCGCCCACCGACCGGAACCGGCTCGACGAGACGGAGAGCCCGTACCTCCGCCAGCACGCCGACAACCCAGTGAACTGGCAGCCCTGGGACGACGACGCCCTCGACACCGCGCGCGAACACGACGCCCCAATCTTCCTCTCCATCGGGTACTCCGCGTGCCACTGGTGTCACGTCATGGAAGAAGAGTCGTTCTCCGACCAGGACGTCGCCGACGTCCTCAACGAGCACTTCGTCCCCATCAAGGTCGACCGCGAGGAACGCCCGGACGTCGACTCCCTCTACATGACCGTCTGCAACGTCGTCCGCGGCGGCGGTGGCTGGCCGCTCTCGGTGTTCCTCACGCTGGACAGAGAGCCGTTCTACGTCGGCACGTACTTCCCGAAGCACGCCAAGCAGAACCAGCCAGGGTTCCTGCCCCTGCTCCGGCGGGTCGCCGAAGAGTGGGAGACCAACCGCGAGGAACTGGAATCGCGCGCCGACCAGTGGATGAGCGCGGCGAAGGGCGAACTCGAATCCCTCCCCGACCCCGTCGAGGCCGGCGACGACAGCCCACTGCTCGACGCCGCCGACGACCTCCTGCGGGCGGCCGACCGCGACAACGGCGGGTTCGGGCGCGCGCCGAAGTTCCCGCAGACCGGCCGCGTCGCCGCGCTCCTCCGCGCACACGACCGAGAAGGCGGCGCGGACGGCGAGACGGAGTACGGCGACGCCGCCAGTCACGCGCTCGACGCGATGGCCGAAGGCGGCCTCTACGACCACCTCGGCGGCGGCTTCCACCGGTACTGCACGGACGCCGACTGGACGGTCCCACACTTCGAGAAGATGCTGTACGACCAGTCGACGCTCGTTGACACGTACGTCGACGGCTACCGGCTGTTCGGCGACGACCGGTACGCCGACGTCGTCAGAGAGACCCTCGGGTTCGTCGACCGCGAACTCGGCCATACGGACGGCGGCTTCTACGCGACGCTGGACGCCCGCAGCCCGCCGCCCGAAGACCCCGAGGGCGACCACGAGGAGGGCGCGTTCTACGTCTGGACGCCAGACGGCGTGGCGGCCGCAGTCAGGGACTACGCCGACGAAGCGTCCGCGGACGCGTCGGACGACATGCTCGCCGACCTGGTCTGCGGGCGCTACGGCGTCACCGAGACGGGGAACTTCGAGGACGGACAGACCGTACTCACGGTGGCCGAGTCCGTCGGTGAGTTGGCGGCCGAGTTCGACCGCACGCCGAGCGAAATCGAAGCGTTGCTCGACGCCGCAGAATCTCGACTCCGTGCGGCGCGCGGAGACCGCCCGCGGCCGGCGCGCGACGACAAAGTGCTCGCGGGCTGGAACGGCCTCATGATTCAAGCGTTCGCCGAGGCCGGCCTCGCCCTCGACGAGACGTACGCCGACCGCGCCGCAGACGCGCTCGACTACGTCCGCGACACGCTCTGGGACGGCGACCGGCTGTCGCGGCGCGTCATCGAGGGCGACGTCGCCGGCGTTGGCTACGCCGAGGACTACGCCTACCTCGCCGCGGGTGCGCTCGCGACCTACGAAGCGACCGGCGACCACGCCCACCTCGGGTTCGCGCTCGACCTCGCGGACGCCCTGCTCGCGACGTGCTACGACGACGAGACGGGCGCACTCTACGAGACGCCCGAATCAGTCGCGGACGTGGACGTCCGCTCGCAGGCGGTCGGCGACGGCCCCACGCCCTCGCCGGTCGGCGTCGCCGCCGAAGCCCTGCTCGCGCTGGACGCCTTCGACCCGGACGCCGGCTACGCCGACGCCGCCGAAGCCATGCTCGACCGCTACGGCGGCCGCGTCCAGGACAGTCCCGCAGGCCACCCGTCGCTCGTGCTGGCGATGGACACGCGCGTCCACGGCACTCTCGAAGTCACCGTCGCCGCCGACGACCTCCCGGACGCCTGGCGCGAGACGGTCGGCGGGCGCTTCCTCCCGCACCGCCTCCTCACCGTCCGACCACCGACGGAAGCGGGCGTGAAGGCGTGGCTCGACGACCTCGACGTCGACGCGGTACCACCGGTCTTGGCGGCACGCACGGCCAGCGACGGCAAACCGGCAGCGTACGTCTGCCGGCGCGCGTGCTCGCCGCCGGTCACGACGACCGAAGAAATCGAGGACTGGCTCGCGGACTTCCGCGCCTGAACCGCGGTCAGTCCTGGAGCTGTTCCGCGAGGTAGACCGCCGGCGACACGCGCTCCTCCTCCACGAACCGCGCGAGTTCCTCGCCGTCGCGCTCGATAATGATGGTCGGAATCAGTTCGATGCCGTACTCCTCGACCTTCGGCCCGTACTTCTCGCCGTCCTCGCGCTCCACTGGGTAGTGTTCGACGTTCTCCACGCCCGCGGCCTCCAACGCCGCCGCGAAGTCCGGCAGCTGGCTGCGGCAGTCCCCACACCAGTCCGCGCCCCACACGTGGACGGTGACGTCGCTACCCAGCGACTCGAACGCCTCGATGACCTCCGGGTACGAGTCCGGGTCGTACGCCGGGTTCGGCTCCATCGTCTTCAGGCTCATACCACGACGTTCGCCGTCAGCCGGCAAAAGGCCCGCGCTACCGGCGGACGTTCCGCGGCCGGCCCACGTGGGGAACCCGGCAGGACGTGTCGCGGCCCGCCACACGTTTAGTGGGGGACTCCGTACCGTTACGTAATGAAGGACAGCATCCTCGAGGCCATCGGGTCGCCGCTCGTGCGCGTTCCGGCCCCCGAGGGCGCCACTATCGCGGCGAAACTCGAAGCCTTCAACCCCGGTGGGTCTGCGAAAGACCGGCCCGCCCGCGAGATGGTGCTGGCGGCCGAGGACGCCGGCCACGTCTCGCCGGGCGACCGCCTCGTGGAAGCCACCAGCGGGAACACGGGCATAGGTCTCGCCGTCGTCGCGGCCGCCCGCGGCTACGACCTCACAATCGTCATGCCGGCGTCGATGTCCGAGGAGCGACGCCGCCTCCTCCGCGCGTACGGCGCCGACCTCGAACTCGTCGACGGCGGCATGGAGACCGCCAACGAGCGCGCCGACCGCATCGCCGCCGACGACGGCGGCTTCCGGGTGTCGCAGTTCGAGAACCCCGCGAACCCGCGCGCGCACTACCGGACGACCGCCGAGGAGATTCTCGACCAGGTGGACGGCCGCGAAATCGACGCGTTCGTCGCGGGTGTCGGCACCGGGGGCACCATCACCGGCACCGCGACGCGACTCAAAGAAGCGTTCCCAGAGATGGACGTCGTCGCCGTCGAACCCGCGGAGAACGCCGTCCTCTCCACCGGCGAACCCGGCGACGATGAGTTCCAGGGGATGGGACCAGGGTTCGTCAGCGACCTCCTCGACCGCGACCTCATCGACACCGTCGAGACGGTGGACGTCGAGACAGCGGAAGCGACCGTCCGCCGACTCGCGCGCGAGGAGGGCATCTTGGTCGGCCAGTCCAGTGGCGCCGCGTACACCGCCGCCCAGCGGGTCGCCGAACGCATCGCCGAACCAGAGTTGAACTGTCCGGACGTCTCCTTCGACACCGCGGCGTTCGAGGAAGCGGACGTCGACGCGGGCGCGCTCGCGGACGGCGGCGACACGTACGACGACTGCCCGCTCGTCGTCACCGTGTTCCCGGACTCCGGCGAACGCTACCTCTCCGCCGGCGTCTTCGACGAATAAGTCTACGCGCGGAACTCGTCGTCTGTGACCCGCACGACGAGCGTGTCGTCGACGTCCCGGAGGTCGTACTCCGGTCGCTCGCCCTGCACGCGCGTGACGTACATCGGCTCCACGAGTTCGCCGTCCACGACGCCGTACACCTTCAGCCGCGCGTCCGTCTCCGGTGCGGGTACCTCGCCGTCGCGGACGCGGGCGGCGAGGTCGCGCGACAGCCACTCGTCCGTGGAGACCGACGGCTCCAGGACGAACGCCTCGTCCGCGAGCCTGACGAGATACCAGTTCAGGTCGTTCAACAGGGAGACGGCGGCGCCGAGGCTGACGGTGTCGACGGCGAGCGTGTTCTCGTACGGCGACTGGACGTCGTAGGTCGCGAGCGCCT
>JBDGQF010000231.1:0-4613 GCA_042219255.1 Halobacterium sp.
AGCGCGTGCAGCGCCACTGCGACCTCGCAGCGGGCGACCGGGACGCCCGCCATTGGCACGTCGACTACCTGCTCGGACACCCTGATTCGGCCGTCGACGGCGTCTACGTCATGGACGAGGAAGACACCGAGTGCGAGACCGCGCACGCTCTCAGTGACGCCGCCACGCCGGTCTCGGGACTCGGCGCGTCGGACTGCGACTGCGAGACCCACCTCGCGTACGCCGCCGACCGCGGACTGCTCGCCGACGTCGCCGCGAGCGAACACGACCGCGAACTCCCCTAGTCCTCGTCGGGGAGGTCGTGGAGGAACGTCTGGAACTCCAGCGTCCGGCCCTCGGGGTCGTCGGCGAAGAACTGGTAGATGTCGTAGTCGTCGTTCACGCGCGGGTCGTCTGTCGCCACGTCGGCCAGTTCCGCGCGCTTCTCGTCGACGTCGGCGCGCGCGTCGTAGTACAGCGTGACGATGCCGTCGGTCTCCGGGTCGCCGTCGGTGTCGCAGAACCCGAGTTTCAGGTCGTCGTGGCGCAGAATCGTGCAGCCGTCCTGTTCGAGCCACGTCTCGAAGCCGAGGCGGTCGCGGTAGAACGCCACGACAGTCCCGCGGTCGGCAGTCCGGAAGAAGACGATGCCACTCATCGCTCGGCGGCGGTCACTCCACGACCACCCACTCGGTGGGCGTGTCGGTGACGCCGCGGACGCGCACCTCGCGGTCGCCGGCGTCCGTCACGCGCACCTCGACGACGCCGTCGAACAGCTGGCTGATGGTGTTGATGGTCTGGTCGTCGTGGCTCTCCGGGTCGACGGAGAACACGCCCAGCCAGCCCTGGGACTGAATCTGGCTCGTGAACACGTGCAGGAACCGGAAGAGGCGCTGCAGGTCGACGTACATCAACAGGGGGGAAAGCGAGTCGAAGCCGACGCGCAGGCGGTCGACGCCAGCGTCGCCGGCGTTCCGCGCGACCTCCGAGAACTCGATGCCCATGCCCGTGAGGTCGCCTGGAGAGGAGACGTAGCGCACGCGGTCGCCGTCGGTAGCGCTGCCGCTCTGCGCGCTGACGCAGTCGACGACGCGGAGGAACCCCGCGTCCGACCCGACCGCGTCCGCGTACTCGTCGACGACCTCCTCGGCAGGGTCGCGTGACGTCACGATGACGGCGCCCTCGCCGTCCCGGTCGCCGCGCGCGAGCAACTGCATGAGGAGGTCGCGCTTGCCGGACATCGCCGGCCCGCTCAACAGGAGGTTCGTCCCGTCGTCGAACCCCGACACGAGGTCGGCCGGCAACACCCCGTCCACGTTGTACGTCATTTTTGTGGCGAAACCGACAGTTCGGCGCGTTGTTCCGCTACGTGATACACGGGCGGAGACACATAAGTATGTGCGGGATAGCGGTCTGTCGCCCATTTTTGCCGGTGTCTGACCGCGCCACACACCGGTTCATGTCAACTGAGCGCGCGTACCCGGCGGCCGCCTGCCGGCGCCCCGGCGCGGACGGGTCAGGACTCAAGCGTGCTGACGTTCGCGAGGTCGTTGAACCGCGCGATGTCCGTGTCCTCGCCGACCACGACGAGCGCGTCGCCGTCCCGGAGGCGGAACTCCGGTGCCGGGTTCGACACCACGTCGCCGTCCCGCTGGACGGCGACGACCGTACAGCCAGTGCGCGCGCGGACGTCCGCCTCGGCGAGCGTCTGACCGACGAACGCCGGCGCCTCCGTGCGCACGATGTCTATCTGTTTGTCAAGCGCCATCACTTCCTCGTCGAGGATGGTCTGCGCGAGCATCCGGCCGGCCACCGTCGCCAGCGCCAGCACGTAGTCCGCGCCCGCCGCGTACATCTTCGTGCTGCTCTCCGTCTCGTTCGCCCGGCAGAGAATCTCGACGTCCGGCGTGGACTCCCGCGCGACCAGCGTCGCGAACACCGTCGACGTGTCGTCGCCGAGCGCCAGCACGAGCGCGCCGGCGTCCGCGAGGCCCGCCGTCTGGAGCGTGCTCCCCTCGGTCGCGTCCCCGACGACGTCGACCCCCGGGAGGTCTTGGCGGTCGACGACGGTGGTCTCGACGCCCTCCTGGTCGAGGACTTCGCGGACGGTCGACCCGACCTCGCCGTACCCGGCGACGATGACGTCCTCGACGCCGCCGTCGCCCTCCGCGACCGTGCGCTCCTGGAACGCCTCCAGGTCGTCCTCGTGGCCGGCGACCAGCAACACCGTGTTCCGGTTGAGTTCGCGGTCGCGGTCGGCGGAGCCCTCGAACTCGCCCGCGAACCACGCGCCCACGACGTTGACGTCCTCGTCCTCCAGGACGCCCGCTTCCGCCAGCGTCTTCCCGTCGAGTTCGCTGCCGTACTGGACGGGCATCTCCACGATTTCGAAGTCCTCGCCGATTTCCACCGCTTCGCCGAGCCGCGACGTAATCGTGTCCACGACGTTGCGCGCGAGGCTCCGCCCGAGCAGTTCGCGCGGACTCAGCACGCGGTCGACGCCCGCGTACCGGAGGTAGTCCGCGAGCGACTGGTCTTCCACGAAACACACAGTCTGGACGTCCGGCGCGAGGCCGCGCACGGTCAACGCGATGCTCGCGTTCCGCTCGTCGCTCTCGTCGAGGACGACGGCGCGCGCCGCCGTGACGTTCACGCGCTCGAACGTCTCCCTGGCCTCCGGGTCGCCGTAGACGGTGTTCCAGCCGTCGTCCGCGAGGTCGAGCGCCGTCTCCCGGTCGTCGGCCAGGATGACGTAGTCGACGCCCTGCGCGTCCAGTTCGGTGGCGAGCGTCTCGTCGCGCGCGCCGAACCCACAGATGATGACGTGGTCTTCGAGGTCGACGCCGGTCTGGGGTTCCACCGCGAGGTGTTCCTCAATCCAGGGCGCGACGAACAGCGGCAGCGTCAGGAAGATGAGGAACACGCCCGTCAGCTGCATGAACACCACCATCACGAGCATCACCGTCGACTCCCAGGGCGCGTACGCGCCGTAGCCGGTCGTCGTGAACGTCTGCGCGACGAACTGGACGGCCTGCGCGTACGAGACGTGCTGCCCCTCGAGGGCGGCCATGCCGTGCTTGAACGCGACGGCGTACGCGGCCGCCACCGTGAGCAGGAGTCCGACGTAGGAGAGCGCGCGCCGCCCCTGTCTGGCCATCGACGGAGCGTAGCCGCGCCGCGACCATAAACCCCGAACGTTGAGATGGCTGGAAGCCGACGGGACGGTATGGCAGTCGCCGACCTCGTCGTGCAGGCCGCGCTCGGGATGTGGCTGGGGAGCATCGTCTTCTTCTCGCTGATAGCAGCGCCCGCGCTGTTCGAGGAACTCGGCGAGGAGCGCGCCGGCGACGCGGTCAACGTCGTGTTCCCGAAGTACTACTCGTTCGGCATCTGGATGGGCGCCGTCGTCCTCGCCGTCTGGGCCGCGAGTCCGTTCGTGAACGCGGTCGACGCGCCGCCGGTACTCGCGGACGCCGCGGTGGTCGTGGCGTTCGTCGCGAACGTGTACGCCCGCTACCGGCTCATCCCGAAGATGGACGCCGCCGGCTCGGAGGCGTTCGCGCAGTACCACAAGCAGTCCGTCGGCCTGAACCTGGTCGCGCTCGCCGCCGTCGCCACCGCGTTCGCCGTCCTGCACTTCTGAACGGAGCGCGGTGGGCGGCGACGACTTTGGATTCCAAACTCCGCCCGGCGTCTGACGACTGGATTGAAGGCACAATCCGCTTGAACGGGTAGCCCGTAGGACACAGTAATGAGTGACCGCGAGGCCCACATCGACGTCGCCGTGATGACGTGCGCGAACTGCGCGACCACCGTGGAGGACGCGGTCACCGCCCTCGACGGCGTCAGCAAGGCGGACGTCAACTTCGCGACGGAAGGCGGCACCGTCCGCTACGACCCGGACGCCGTCTCGCTCGGTGACGTGTTCGCGGCCATCGAGGACGCCGGCTACGACCCAATCAGCGACCACGCCACCGTCTCCGTGACGGACATGTCGTGTGCGAACTGCGCGGACACCATCGAGGACGCAGTCGGCGACCTCCCGAGCGTCCTCTCGGTGGACGCGAACTACGCCACCGACGAGGTCAACGTCCAGTACAATCCCGCGGACGTCGACCTCGACGCCGTCTACGACGCAATCGAAGACGCCGGCTACACGCCCGTCCGCGACACGGGCAGCACGGGAAGCGACGCGAGCGGCGAGGCAAGCCGCCGCGAGCGCAGCGCCGCAGACGAAGCCAAGCAGGCGGAAATCCGCCGCCAGCGGGACCTCACGCTGTTCGGCGCCGTGCTGTCCGCGCCGCTGCTGTTCTTCGTCGTCGAAACGCACCTCCTCGGCGGCGCGGTGCTGCCGGAGACGCTCTCGCTGTTCGGCGCGACCGTCTCGTTCGGCTGGGTGGAGTTCCTGCTCGCGACGCCCGTCTACGCCGTGCTCGGGCGCGACTTCCTCGCGAACTCGTACAAGGCGGTCGTGAAGAACCGGACCGCGAACATGGACGTCCTCATCGCGCTCGGCTCCACGACCGCGTACGGCTACTCGCTGGTCGCGCTCGCCGGCCTGCTCCCGCACGCCGGCCTCTACTTCGACACCGCCGCGCTCATCCTCGTGTTCATCACGCTCGGGAACTACCTCG
>JBDGQF010000342.1:0-4612 GCA_042219255.1 Halobacterium sp.
GGCGACGAGGTCGGACTCGACCTGGAGGACGTCGCCGGAGAGGAACGAGTCGGCGTCCGCGAGGAAGACGAGGACGAGCGACCCCTCCAGTTCGCGCGGCACGAGCGCGCCGACGACCACGCCGAGCAGGCCGTAGAGGACGCCGGCGAGCACGAGCACGGCGTACGCCGTGGGCAACGACGCGACGCCCGTTCCCGCGGTCGCGAGTGCGGCGAGGGAGACGGCGGCGGCGACGGCGGCGACGCCGACGGTGACGAGGACGCGCGTCGCGAACAGCGTGACCGGCGAGAACCCCGAGAACGCGAGGTAGCGGTCGGCACGCGCGGCGCTCACGGTGCCGAACAGGCCCACGAGCCCGGAGAGGAACGCGGTGGCGAACAGCGCGCCGCCGATGCGGCCGTAGGACGCCGCCGCGCCCTCGATGAAGCCGACCTCCGGGAACGACGTCATCGCGGCGCCGTACACGAACACGACGAACGGCGGCAGCAGCGCGAGCATCGCGACGGTGGTCGGCTGGCGGACGACGCTCCTGGCGTGCGCGCTCGCGCCGGCGGTGAGTTCAGTCACCGTCGGTCGCCTCCAGTTCGCCGTCCCGGAGTTCGAGGACGCGGTCGAAGCGGTCGCGCTCGCTCACGAGGTGGGAGATGACGACGATGGCGGTGCCGCGGTCGGCGAGGTCGGCGGCGAGGTCCCAGAACGCGAGGTACGTCTCCCAGTCGAAGCCCGTGTACGGTTCGTCCAGCAGGAGGACGTCCGGGTCGTGCATCAGGGACACGGAGAGCGTGAGCTTCCGGCGGTTGCCGCCGGAGAGCCGGTCGACGCGCCGGTCGCGGAACCGCTGGAAGTCCAGGCGGTCGGTGAGGCGGTCGGCGGCCGCCGCGATTTCCTCGTCGGTCATGTCGTGGGCCTCGCCGAACAGCCGGAACGTCTCGTCGACGGTGAGTCGGTCGTACAGCCGGTCGTCCTGGGGGCACCAGCCGACGCTCCCGGGCCGCGAGACGGTGCCGGCGTCCGGGTCGAGCGCGCCGACGAGACACTGCAGGAGCGTCGACTTCCCGGAGCCGTTCTCGCCGACGACGCCGACGACTTCGCCGGCGCGGAGTTCGAGGCCCGCGCCGGTCAACACCTCCACGTCAGGCGTCCACGGGAGCCGCGACCGGTAGGACTTCTCGACGCCGTCTGCGCGGAGGACGACGTCTGCGTCCCCGCGCTGCTTCGATATATTCGGCATATACCGAATATTCCGAACGGAGTGATTTATAGGTCCGGGGTGCGACGCACAGACGATGACCACCACCGACCCCGACGCGGCGCGCGAGCGCGTCGTCGAAGCGTTCGAGCGCTCCGCGGAAATCTACGGCCTCAACCGGAGCTACGGCCGCCTCTACGGCATCCTGTTCTTCGCGGACGGCCCCAAGTCCCTCGACGAACTCGCCGACGAGAGCGGGTTCGCGAAGTCCACGGTCAGCACCGCGATGAAGGAACTGGAGCGCTTCCACGTCGTCCAACGCCGGTCGCTGGCCGGCCAGGGCAAGCGCGCGTTCTTCGAGGCCGAACGCGACTTCTGGCGCGTCTTCCAGGAACTGCTCGACCGCCAGGTGCGCCGCGAAATCGACACGATGAAGCGCGCACTCGACGACGCCGAGGCCGCGCTCGAAGCCGCGGACACCGACCGCGCCGCCCGCGACCTCGAACGCGTCCGCGACCTCAAGCGCGTCTACGCGCAGGGCGAACGCCTCGTCGACCTCCTCACGTCGTCGTCGGCAGACCGCCTCCGGTCGGCGGTGTCGACGCTCTCGGAGACGCTCCGCCGGTAAAGGGCAACCTTGAGGGCGCCGCAGCGAGGACGCCCCGGTATGACCGACGCCTCCGACCTGGCCGACCGCGTGCAGTCCGGCGACCTGCGGCTGTACGAACTCGAAGCGCACGCGGACGCCGACACCGCGGCCGCCGCGCGCCGCGAACTCCTCGAACGCGAGACCGGCGCCGGCCTCGACGCCACCGGCGACTTCACGTTCGCCGCGGAGGACGCCGACCCGAACGTCGAGAACCTCTTCGGGGGCACACAGCTCCCGGTCGGCGTCGCCGGCCCGCTCGCCGTCGACGGCGGCGCCGCGGACGACGAGTTCTACCTGCCGCTCGCGACCACGGAGGGCGCGCTCGTCGCGTCCGTGAACCGCGGCTGCTCGGCGATTACGGCGGCCGGCGGCGCGAACGCCCGCGTCACCAAGGTCGGGATGACGCGCGCGCCCGTCTTCCGTGTGGAAGACGTCACGGAGGGCGCCGAAGTCGCGGAGTGGGTGAAGGACAACCACGACGCGCTCAGGGACGCCGCAGAGGGCACGACGAGTCACGGCGAACTCACGGACGTGACGCCGTACGTCGTCGGCGACAACGTCTTCCTGCGGTTCGTCTACGACACGAAGGACGCGATGGGGATGAACATGGCCACCATCGCCACCGAGGCCGCCGCGGAGGTCGTCGAAGCGGAGACGCCCGCGGAACTGGTCGCGCTCTCCGGGAACCTCTGCACGGACAAGAAGCCCGCCGCCATCAACGCCGTGGAGGGCCGCGGCCGCACCGTCACGGCGGACGTGACGATTCCCCGCGACGTCGTCGAAGACCGCTTCGACACGACGCCGGAGGCCATCGAGGAAGCGAACACGCGCAAGAACCTGATTGGCTCCGCGAAAGCGGGGAGCCTCGGGTTCAACGCGCACGCCGCAAACGTGGTCGCCGCCGTGTTCCTCGCGACCGGCCAGGACGCCGCGCAGGTCGTCGAGGGGTCGAACGCCATCACGACCGTCGAAGCGCGCGAGGACGCGCTGTACGCCTCCGTCAACCTCGCGAGCCTCGAAGTCGGCACCGTCGGCGGCGGCACGAAACTCCCCACGCAGCGCGAGGCCCTGGACGTCCTCGGCGTGCGCGGCGGCGGCGACCCGGCGGGCGAGAACGCCGACGCGCTCGCGGAAATCATCGCCGCGGGCGCGCTCGCCGGCGAACTCAGCCTGTTGTCCGCGCTGGCGTCCCGCCACCTCTCCTCGGCGCACGCAGAACTCGGCCGGTAACACGTCCGAACGAAAACACTTTGTCCGCGGCTGCGGACCCTCACGCATGGTGAGTAACTCGTTCCGCCGGACGGCGCTCGTGTACGGCGCCGTCGCCGGCCCAGCGACGGTCGCCGTCCTCGTCGCCGTCGCCGTCACCGTTGACTTCCCCCTCCTGTTGCTGTCGATGCTGACCCTGGGCATCCCGCTGTTCGTCGTCCCCGCAATCGTCGGCATCACCGACACCGGCATCGAGACGGCGTCCTCGAACGCGTTCATGGGTCGCGACGCCGGCGACCCCACGGACTACCAGCCAGACCACACCCTCCCGATTCCCGGCAAACTCGCGTTCGTCTGCTGGCTGTCCGGCGTCGGCGTCGCGGGCGCCGTCCTCATGGCCGCCGTCGCCTGAATACTTTCACTTTCACTGCGCGGCAGACACGGAGTTATTTTCTCGGCCGCCGTTTCCTGTAATATGAACGCACACACCGACGGCGACGAGCGAGACCCCGGCGGGTCGCGGGCGGTGCGCGCGCTCCGCGTCCTCAAACTCCTGCTCACCGTCCTCCTCCTCGCGCTCACGCTGTACCGCGGTCTCGCCGGCGCGCCGGTCTAGGTCAGACTCAGCCACATCAGGTACGCGCCCGCCGCGAGCACCACGACGACGCCCGCCGCGGTCACCGCGCCGTTCTCCAGGACTTCGCCCGCGAACAGCGTCACCCAGCCGACCACCGCGGCGAGGTTCCCGACGCCGTACTGCTGTTCGCCCGCGAGCAAGCGCAGCGCCGCCGCGAGCACGAACCCGACGGCGAACACCGCCGCCAGCGCCGCGAGCGTCGACACCCCGGTCACTGGCTCGCCCGGCCCCGTGCTCGCGACCACGACCACGGCCGCCGCGCTCACGAGCGTCACGCCCACGAGGACGTTCCACAACCGCGCCAGAGGCCCCTCCATCACTCGCACGTCTACCGGCCACCCGCAAGAACGTGGCGGCGCCCAGTCCACCCTGGCGGGCGCTCCCTACAGTCGCCGGTAGCCGTCGTCGGTCTGCGTCAGTTCGCCGGCGCGACGCAGTTTCTCCAGCGCGCGCTCCACGTACTCCGCGTCCACGCCGTGCTCGGCCGCGAACGCCTTCACCTCGGTCTCCGTGGGTTCGTCGAGTTCCCGCAGCGCCGTCTCGACGGCCTCGCGCTTCCCGAGACTCCGGCCGGACTGCTCGACGCGCTCCTCGACGGCCGCCACCTCCTCGGTGTCCACGCCCGCCGCGTCCAGGAACTCGTCGTCGCTCATCCCCGCGTCCTCCGCGAAGTCACCGAGCGTCGTGAAGTCCTCCACGTCCGCGAACGCGTCGCCGTGCCCCGCGCGGTCCGCCAGCATCGACGCCCGCACCTCGCGCGCGTGGTCTTCGTCCTCCGTCGTCACGAACTGCCGTAGCTTCGAGAACTGGTGGCGCTTCTCGCAGCGCGGACACCCAGAGGTGTCGGGCCGCCCCTCCACGACCCAGAGCGCGCCGCAGTCCGAACACCCCACGACGGCGTACGTCATTCACGTCTGTGTCGGTCGCC